>JAIVIG010000342.1 GCA_020200675.1 Actinomycetota bacterium | reverse complement strand
CGGCTCGACGCTGCGAACCTGCTGTACCTGGTGCTGGGGAAGTTCGTGGACATAGACCTCGGGCCGGAGAACGTCTCGAACACCGAGATGGGCTACATCTACGAGGAGCTGGTCCGGCGCTTCTCCGAGCTCTCGAACGAGACCGCCGGCGAGCACTTCACGCCGCGCGAGGTGGTCGAGCTGATGGTGAACCTCCTCTTTATCGAGGACGACGACCTACTCTCCAAGCCCGGGACGGTGAAGACCATGCTCGACCCGGCGTGTGGCACCGGCGGGATGCTCTCGGTCTCCGAGCAGTACCTGCACGCCCGCAACCCCGAGGCCCGGCTGGAGGTCTTCGGTCAGGAGTTGAACGCCGAGACCTATGCCGTGTGCCGCTCCGACATGATGCTCAAGGACCCCGAGAACATCGCGCATATCGTCCGTGGCAACTCGTTCTCGGAGGACGGGCACGCGGGCGAGAGCTTCGATTACCTGCTCGCCAACCCGCCGTTCGGCGTGGAGTGGAAAAAGGTCCGCGACGAGGTCGAGGGCGAAGGGAAGAGGCTCGGGTTCGCCGGTAGGTTCGGGGCTGGTCTCCCGCGCATCAACGACGGCAGCTTCCTCTTTTTGCAGCACATGATCGCCAAGATGAAGCCCGTCGAGGAGGGTGGCTCGCGCGTCGCCATCGTGTTCAACGGCTCGCCGCTCTTCACCGGGGCGGCCGGCTCGGGGGAGTCGGAGATACGGCGTTGGATCCTCGAGAACGACTGGCTCGAAGCCGTCGTCGCACTCCCCGACCAGCTCTTCTACAACACCGGCATCTCCACCTACTTCTGGATCGTCAACAACCGCAAGAGCCCCGAGCGGCGGGGCAAGGTTCAACTCGTGGACGCGCGCGGATCTTGGGAGAAGATGCGCAAGTCCCTCGGCGAGAAGCGCAAGCGCATCAGCGAGGAGCAGATCGCCGAGATCGTGCGCCTCTACGGCGCGTTCGAAGGGGGCGAGAACGTCAAGATCCTGCCGAACGAGTCCTTCGGCGCGATGCGGATCACCGTCGAACGCCCGCTGCGCCTGCGCTGGGAGGTGACCGACGAGACGCTCGCCGCGGTTGCTTTGGACCGCAAGCTCGCGAAGATGGACGACGAAGTGCGCGAGCAGTTCGCCGCCGCCCTCGCCGACTACGGTGGCCTCTCGGGCGCCGACCGCGAGGCGCTGGCCTTCAAGCTAGCTCCGGTCTTCGCGCGCTTCGGCCTGACCCGCGCCCAGGAGAACGCCGTCTGGGACGCGCTCGCCGTCCGCGACCCCGAAGCCCCGGTCATCACTGACCGTAGGGGCGACCCTCTGCCCGACCCCGATCTGCGCGACCACGAGAACGTCCCGCTCCCCGAAGGGCCGGTCGCCTACGAGGCCGACCCTACCGCCCGCCTGGAGTCGGTCGAGTACCGCGCCGCGATCCGGGAGCACATGGATAAAGAGGTACTGCCCTACGTCCCCGACGCCTGGGTGGATTACGACAAGACGAAGGTTGGCTATGAGATCCCGCTGACCCGCCACTTCTACGTCTACCAGCTCCCGCGCCCGCTGGAGGAAATAGACGCCGAGATCAAGGATCTGGAAAGGGAGATCCAGGACCTGCTCGCCGAGGTGACTGAGTGAGTTCAGTTGCATTGAAGCGCGTTGCAAGAGTGATAGCCGGACAGTCGCCGCCTTCCTTTGAGGTTAGTGACTTCGAAGGCGATGGTCTTCCTTTCTTGCAAGGCAATGCGGAGTTCGGACCTTTGCACCCAGTTCCGATTCACCGATGCGATTCAGCCCCGAAACGGTGCTCTAGGCACGATGTGCTGTTGTCGGTACGCGCACCAGTCGGAGCGTTGAACGTTGCGGATCAGACGTATGGGATTGGGAGAGGTCTTTGTGCTGTACGGCCGCATCCTGGAACAAATGAGCGGTTCCTTTGGTGGGTCCTGAATAGTTTGCACAATGAACTGGACCGGTCGAGTGTTGGTTCGACGTACGCGGCAGTTACAGCGGAGGACGTTGACGCCCTGCCGATCCCTCGCATCAGCGAAAGTGCGCAACGAGCCATCGCCGATTTCCTCGACGCCGAGACCACCCGCATCGACGCACTCATCACCAAGAAGCGTAAGCAGTCCACGCTCGTTGATCTCAGATGGAGTGCTCTCGTTACGGAACTGGTGCGCGGGCGTCATACCGCTTCCGCAAATCGCCGTCCGTCAGGTGTGGGTTGGATCGAGGAGCTTCCTGAAGAGTGGGGAACGCCATCCGTAGGCATGATGTTCGACGTAGAGCTTGGAAAGATGCTCAACCAGCGGGCTGCTGAAGGCGAGAATCAGCTTCCCTACCTACGGAACCAGAACGTGCAGTGGGACAGGTTCGACCTTGAAGATGTAGCCACTATGCACTTTGATCCAGACGATCGGGGACGGTTCAAGGTTCGTAAAGGCGATCTGCTCGTCTGCGAAGGGGGAGATGTCGGTCGCGCCGCTATGTGGTCGTCGGAAGCGGAAATCCACTATCAAAAGGCTCTCCATCGGGTTCGTCCGAGGACGAGCGCGCCACCACGGTTCCTGATGTACGTCCTATGGGCGGCTTCCTCGCTCGGCGTGTTTGCCATCGAAGGAAACCAGAGCACCATCGTGCATCTCACTCGCGAGCAACTCCGAGCGCATCGGGTACCGTGGCCGCCCGAAGAACAGCAACGTCAGATTGTCGCCGAGCTCGACAAGGCAAGGGCGAAGATGCGTGATATACAAGAGCGTTTGGCGCAGCAGATCGCTCTCCTCGCCGAGCATCGGCAGGCGCTCATCACCGCGGCCGTTACCGGGCGGATCGAGGTTCCGGAGGCCACGGCGTCGTGAACCCTGCGGCACACAGGCGGAGTAAAGATGGCAGAAAATCGTGCCGCGAAACGGCCTCCCGCGGCTCACGGGGCGCGCGAGGGTCGGAACCTGTGGCCTGGGCGAGGCGTCTTTCCCGCCGGGCTCGTGGCACGCACCCGCCGGGTGGTTCATGGCGAGTCGTAGCTGTTCGTCGGGTAAGAGAGACGCGGCGTGTATCCTGGTGGGGACCACGACGGAAGGGGAGGAACATGAGCAACCGGCCGGGCAACGACTGGAACCGCACGTGGTCCACCTGGATCGCCTTTATCACCCTGGGCGCGGTCCTGGGCGGTGTGCGCGCCGGTTTGTGCCCGGCCGAGCTACCAGAGGCACTCATCACCGCTGCCGTGACAGGGCGGATGGAGATGCCGGGAGCTGCGGCGTCGCATGGCTCGCGCTGGTGACCGATGGGATCATCATCGAGCTTCACGCAAACCCGGATCGTGAAGCGAGCGAAGCTGAGATACAGGCGATCCGTAAACGTCTCACGAGCGTCGGCTTTCTGGAGGAGACCCGTATCCCGCCGTCATCGCGAGGTTTATCCGCGAGCGGCTACACGCTTGGCGGAAGAGAAAGTTCCCTCGTACATCACCTCGTGCGCCACATCGTTCTGGATGAGCAATGGACCGATGGCACGACGCCGGAGCAGTATCTGGCGGATTTGAGGGCCACGGTCGAGGACGACTCCGCCCGGTTCGGCGTAGGTAAGCCGCCGGGCAACGGTGCGCCCCTCGTTTATGTCTTCGCCGACAACCCCGTGCCGCACCGGCGTAGAGGACGCCGCACCGAACCCTCGATGTTCGTACTGTATGGCGTGGCGGACGGCGTTATAATCACGGGCCACATGGTGAGCGGCACGGACGCCGTGCGGAAGGCGGACGACTTCAGGTGGCTAAGGTAGGAAGCGCAACCCAAGAGAGGATCGACCTCCTCCTCGCGCAGGCTCTCGGCGCATACGAGGAGTTGCCGGAGGTGGTTCGTGAGATCCACGGCTGGAGCGACGTGGAGCGTATGTCCTACGTCTACGATTGGTTTCTGTTGGAGCAAAGGGTCGAAGAGTTGGAGCGCAGCAGCGCCAAGATGAATCCTAAACAACGCAGACGCCTCGAAGATTTGCGCAACGCCGTAAAGAGTCACCGTGACGAGGCCGAGTTCGTCAAATCGCTGGCCGCCTGATCTAGCCGAAGAGAATGTTTCGTGGGGTCCGGCATCGATCGGTGCCGGACCTTTTCTCTTGCGAGGGACTGTGCGGATAGCCAGATTTGCCGAAGACGCGAAAACGGATGCCCCGCCGAGCACCGGCAGGCGCTCATCACCGCTGCCGTGACGGGGCGGGTCGAGGTGCCAGGGGCTGCGGAGAGGTAGGCAAACAAGTCGCATTATGGCCGGAGTGTTATCTCGTATCTGAGAGGAGCGTATAATTTCGGGTATGAAGCGGACTGAGACGAGGATAGACCGCGAACTGGTGGAGAGAGCGCGGGAGCGCGCCCACAGGGAGGGCCGCGACGAGTCGGAGCTGATAGAGGACGCGCTCAGGCGCTACCTGGACAGCGACCGCCGGCGGGCAAGCTTAAGCGAGTCGCTGGAGAATGCTCGTAGGCGGCGCGAAGCTGCGGGCATCCCGGAACTCTCCGAAGAAGAGGCCATGAGGATCGCCGTCGAAGAGCAGCATGCCTACAGACGCGGCGAGTAGGCGAAAGTGTTGCGGGCGGTGGTGGATCCCAACGTCCTCATCTCGTCGAGGATATCCGATCTGGGACATCCGGCCCGCATAGCCCGCGCCGCCGACGAAGGACGTTTCGAGCTGATCCTCTCCGAGCGGCTGCTCGGAGAACTCTCGGAAGTCTTGATGCGCCCGAGGTTTCGGCGCTACGCGACAGAGGGAGAAGTCGAAGACTTCCTCTTCGGGCTGCGCGAGAAGGGAATCTTCTTCGAAGACGTCGAGGCCGAGCGACTGGTGCCCGACGACCCCAAAGACGATTACCTGGTGGCGCTGACACGCGCTTCCAGCGCCGACTACCTCGTCTCGGGTGATCCGCACCTGGCCGGAGTGAAGAACAAAGTACCCGTCACCGTACTCACCCCTCGCCAATTCAGTGAACTGGTGGAAAGCGAGAGTCCGTAGGAAACTACAATGGATCCCCTCACCGAATACCGGTAGGCGCTCATCACCGCGGCCGTGACGGGACAACTCGAGGTGCCGGGGGCCGCGGTGTTGTGAATCTTCGGACGCGTGGCGGAACCCTGGCCGGACTGATTGCCACGGCGGTATGCGATAAGACAGCGAAGAGGAGGTGATCATGGCCGACAAGCAACACACCGAGATCGACGCCGTCCTGCTGGAGGAGCTGCGACGCAGGGCTAACGAGCTGGGACGAACTGAGACCGAGTTGCTCGAAGAGGCGGTCAGGCGTTACATGGACCGTTCTGGTACTCTCGCCGAGCTGCTCGAGCGCGTGGACAGGGGCCAGAAGGAGCGCGGTGTGGAGCCGCTCTCCGAGGAGGAGGCCATGTGCCTGGCCGTCGAGGAGCAGCATGCCTGGAGGCGCGAGAGGCGTGAGCGCGCCGGGTGACGGACCCGTCAGGCTCCTGCCAGATCAGTCTCACCTATGGGCGCGCCAGCTATTCGGCAGCGGCATGCGCCGGTCCTGGTCGAACGCGCGGGAAGTGATCTTGATCCCCGGAGGGGTGTAGCGACGGATCCTCTCGGCTTCGTCGATGCGGCGCATCACGTCGGTGACCATCACCGGGTCGAAGCCGGCGTCGATGAGGTCCTTGAGGCTGGCGGAGTGCTCGACGTAGTGCTCGACGACCTCGTCGAGCACTACGTAGGATGGCAGGCCCGCTGGGAGGGTGGCTTGCGAACTGCTTTGCATGTCGAGGATGCGCCATGGGCACACTTCGGCGACGCTGTTACGGTAGCGGGCAAGCTCATACAGCAGGGTCTTCGGACAATCCTTGAGAGGCGCGAATCCGCCGACGAGGTCCCCGAGCAGGTTCGCGGCTCCCACGGAGATGTGAGTCTTGTTGCTGGTGGCGAGCACGAGGTAGCCGCGTTCGTCGAAGATGTCGCTGAGCGCGACCGCGCGGGCGCGGGAGTAGCGGCGCTCCCGGCGCACGGCGGCATCCTCTTTGGTCAAGGGTTCTGCGTCATCGGGTACGTCGGCTTCGGTGGTGGGCATGTCGACGGGGACGGTATCGAAGGCGATGCTGAGGTTGCGCGCGAGATCCTCGGCGTCGGCTAGCGCCTCGTCCGGGGTCTCGGGAGCGGGCATGGCTACGGCCAGCACGCCCTCTGGTCCGAGCGCGTCGGCGGCAACCATGGCGGCGACGGCGCTGTCGATGCCGCCGGACAGTCCGAGAGCGACACCTTTGAACCCGTTGCGCTCGGTGTAGTCGCGCACCCCCACCACCAGCGCCTCCCACACGGCCTCGAGGTCGTCGAGCGGCGGTCGAGGCTTCCAGGCGCCGGGCGGGGTGCGGTGGGGCGTCGGGCGGGTGTGCACGTTGCTCAGCGGACCGTTGACCGGTCGGGGGTCGGCGACCGGTACGTCGACGGTGAACCACTCCTCGTCAAACTCGGCGCCACGAGCGAGAAGGGTGCCTTCGCCGTCGACTATGATCGATCCCCCGTCGAAGACGACGTCATCCTGACCGCCGACGAAGTTGACGTAGACCACTGGTACGCCGTTGCGGATCGCGACCTTGCGGGTGAGATCCAGTCGGCTGCGGGCTTTACCCCGGTGGAACGGGGAGGAGTTGGGCACGAGCAGGATCTGTGCGCCCGCCGCCGACTGTGCCTCCGGCGGTCCGTCGGGCGACCACATATCCTCGCAGATCGAGACGCCCACCACGACGTCGCCGATTCGCCAGACCAGGTTCGGCCGGGAGCCCGGCGCGAAGTTGCGCGCCTCGTCGAAGAGGTCATAGACGGGCAGGAGCACTTTGTGGTAGCAGCCTCGCACCTCTCCATCGCACAGCAGCTTCGCCGCGATGGACACGTCGCGCTCGCGGGTGTCCCACGAGCGCTGCGGCGGCACGCGGTCGATCGTGCTCAGGACTGTCGTCATCCGTCCCGACCGCCTGGCCAGCCTGTCCAACGCCTCCTCCGCGTCGTCGACGAACTCACGATGAAGGACCAGGTCAGCCAGTGGGTAGCCGGTCAGCACAAGCTCGGGTAGCACGAGCATGTCGGCCTGCGCTTCCTGCTCAGCCCACGCCATCGCCTCAGCGATCCGCTCTGCGTTACCCTCCAGGTCACCGACCCGGTTCGGTAGCTGCGCGACCGCGATGCGTAAAGCCGTCATCGTATCTCCCTTGATACTCGGCGCCTGCGTCCTCGGCGGTCCCTGGGTTGACAGTGAGGCAGAAGCCGCGCTTGCCGTGCCATACCAGAGCCTTTACATAAATTATACCCCCCGTGCTTATGTTCACGTCCGCAATGTCCGCCACCCAAACCCTCGCTCGCTGCACGCTTCGGGCCATCTCTCTCCTCCGCCGATTCGTGCAGGCGAAGGGGAGGTCTAACAACAGGGGTCCAGACTCGTTCCGTAGGCCAGGTGGGCATCTACGCTTCGGTTCGTAACACGCTGTAGAGCGGCGGGCCTGGAGGAGGCAAAGTTCGGGAGGGCGCGTGAGTAGTGTGGTCGGCAGCCCGCCGCGGTCTGGTTCGCCTTCCCGTGGCACCGGAGCCCACGGCTCGTTGTTGGGCGGTATGACTCGGGTTATACTAGAGTGATGAAGACTGCGGTTTCTATCCCGGACGAGCTTTTCGAGTCGGCGGAGGGGCTCGCCCGACGCCTGGGGATGACGCGCAGCGAGCTTTACGCGAAGGCGCTGCGCGACTACCTACGGGAGCACAGGGGAGAGGGGATCACTGAGCGCCTCGACGAGGTCTACGGTGCAGAAGAGGACGGCGGCCTGGACTCGGTCGTGGCGAAGCTACAGGGGTGGTCCCTGCCCGAAGACGAGTGGTGATCCGGCGGGGCGAGGTATGGTGGGCAGGGCTTCCCGAACCCGCCGCGTCGGAACCCGGCTACCGCCGGCCCGTCCTCGTTGTCTCCTCCGACGAGTTCAACCGCAGCCGCATACGGACCGTGGTCGCGGCGGTCTTGACGCCGAACCTCCGGCTGGCGGCGGCCCCGGGTAACGTACTCGTCGCCGCTGGGGAGACGGGCCTGCCCAGGGACTCGGTGGTGAACGTATCCCAGGTAGTCACGGTAGACAAATCGTTTCTGACGGAGCGGGCGGGTCTCGTAGGCGGGCGCGCCATGCTGGCCGTGGAGAACGGTCTGAGAACGGTACTGGCGTTGTGAGGCAGGACCGATGGTCGCGTGGGTCGTTGCAACGCGTCAGGGCGGACGGGGGAAACGGCATCAGATGAAGCCGGACGAGAAGGCATTCGAGGAGCACATCGCCGGCTCCCTTGTGGAGGGAGGCGGGTACCGGGACGTCAAACTCGGCAACGCCTCGGGGGACTTCGACGCGGGGCGGGGGCTGGACCTGGCGGAGCTGTTCGCCTTTATCGAGGTCACGCAGGGCGGAGAGTGGGGACGGCTCGCGAAGCTGCACGGCGGGGAGGCCCGGGCGCGTGAGAGGTTTGCGGACCGGCTAGCGAAGGAGTTGGGCGAGCGCGGAACGGTGGACGTGCTGCGGCACGGGGTGGTGGACCTGGGCGTCAGGATCCGGCTCGCCTTCTTCAAGCCCGCCCACGGTCTGACGCCCGAGCTCGTAGCGCGCTACGACGCGAACCGGCTCACCGTCACCCGGCAACTACCCTACGAGGTCGGCACGAACAAGACGCTCGATTTGGCGCTCTTCGTCAACGGTGTCCCCGTTGCCACGGCGGAGCTCAAGAACCTTGGAGATACGCCACGTCATCCCGCTGCATGGCCCACCGGGGGACTCGAAAGGTCCCCCGGCTCCGCCCAATCTCAGATTGCGTCCGGATGGTATGGGAGAAGGACGCCTGGCTCGACCTGCTCGGACGGTTCGTCCACGTCGAGAGGCCGGCGAAGGGGTCGAGGTCCTCTGGGACCGTGATCTTCCCCCGCTACCACCAGTGGGACGCGGTGCTCGCGCTCTCCGCGCACTCCCGCGAGCACGGTGCGGGAGAAAGCTACCTCGTCCAGCACTCCGCCGGCTCCGGCAAGTCGAACACCATCGCCTGGCTCGCCCACCGCCTCTCAAGCCTCCACGACGCGAACGAAGGGAAAGTCTTCGACAAGGTCGTCGTCATCACCGACCGGGTTGTGCTGGATAAGCAGCTTCAGGAGACG
The DNA here is from genome assembly GCA_020200675.1 of Actinomycetota bacterium. Taxonomy (GTDB): domain Bacteria; phylum Actinomycetota; class Rubrobacteria; order Rubrobacterales; family Rubrobacteraceae; genus Rubrobacter_F. The sequence goes on along the minus strand of JAIVIG010000342.1, from coordinate 886 downwards.
ATCTACCAGTTCGAGCACGCCCACGGTGTCGTACAGCGCATAGACGAGAGCTCGGCACAGCTCGCCGAGGCGCTTTCAGGTCAGGCCGCCCGCATCATCATCACGACGCTGCAGAAGTTTCCGTTCGTCCTCGACAAGGTCGAGGATCTCCCCGCCCGCCGCTACGCCGTGCTCGTGGACGAGGCGCACTCCTCGCAGACTGGCGAGACCGCCAAGGACATGAAGAAGGTCCTCGGGACCGGCCCGGTCGCAACGGAGGCCCTCGCCGCCGAAGATCCGAACGGGTACGGGTCAGAACCCAGTGACCCTGCCGAGGACGCGCTCGTCCGGGAGGCTGCCGCCCGCGGTCAGCAGGACAACCTCAGCTTCTTCGCGTTCACCGCCACGCCCAAGGGGCGCACGCTGGAGATGTTCGGTACCTACGACGAGACCGTAGGCCACAAGGTCCCTTCCCACCTCTACTCCATGCGTCAGGCCATAGAAGAAGGCTTCATCCACGATGTTCTCGCCAGCTATCTCACGTACCAGACGTACTTCAAGATCGAGAAGGCCGTCGAGAACGACCCCGAGTACGACCCCGGCGAGGCTGGTGCTGCCATCGCCCGGTTCATTACGCTACACGAGCACAACCTATCCCAGAAGGCGGAGGTCATCGTCGAACACTTCCACCGGCACGTGGCGAAGAAGATCGGGGGCCGCGCCAAGGCCATGGTCGTGACCTCCTCGCGCAAGCACGCGGTGAGGATGACCCGGGCGCTGCGCAAGTACGCCGATGAGCACGGCTACGGATCCCTGGGAATACTCGTCGCGTTCTCCGGGACGGTGGAGGACGAGGGAATCCAATACAGCGAGCCGCAGATGAACGGCTTCTCCGAGAGCCAGACCC
>JAIVIG010000341.1 GCA_020200675.1 Actinomycetota bacterium | reverse complement strand
TCCGTGTAGAACGCCACGTTCTCCTCCGCCCTCGTGGTCACCGCCGTGAGGTGATGCAAACCGCCAAGATCCATCCCGTGTCCTCCTTCAGTATGGAAAGCTACCCAAAGACTCCATAGAAAGTTTAGCACTAAACTATAAGAGGGACAATCTCTGAACGAGCAGGGTTTGACGTATGTAAGGTTTAGGACTAAACTCGACGTTATGTTAAGTGAGGATTCTAGATCCAGGGGCGGGAGTTTACGGCGGGCGTCGGTGTTGGGGTGGTTGAGGTTGCTGCGGGTTTCGCAGAAGGTGGAGCGGGATCTTGCGGGGCAGTTGAAGCTTGGGGGTTTGAACAACGCGCAGTTCGACGTTCTGGCGCACGTCGGGGCGGCCGAGGGGATCACACAGCAGGAGCTGGCCGATTCCCTGCTGGTCACCAAGGGCAACGTCGCCCAGTTGTTGGACCGGATGGAGAGGCGCGGCCTGATCGAACGCCGGTCCCAGGGCCGGACCAACCGTCTCTTCCTGACGGACGAAGGACGGCGGACGTTCGCTGAGGTCGTCCCGGCCCACGAAGCCCTGATCGACGAGCGGCTCTCCGTCCTCTCGGAGGAGGAGCAGAAGCAACTCTTCGAGTTACTCCGAAGACTCGACCAAGCTCTGGAGTAAGTCGGCTTCTGAGCGGTCGTGGGTAGTCGTAGAACGAGTACGGAAGGAGCAGACGATGGAAAACGCGGGCAACGGAGGCCTTCTGATACTTGTGAGCGGAGCGACAGGTAACCAGGGGGGAGCGGTGGCGCGGCGTCTCCTCAAGCGGGGCTTTAGGGTCCGGGCGCTCAGCCGCGATACTCAGAAGCCGGAGGCGCAGGCTCTGGCCGAAGGGGGCGCCGAGGTCGTACGTGGTGATCTAAACGACCGATCCTCCGTAGACCGAGCCCTTGAGGGTGCCTACGGGGTCTTCTCGGTGCAGAACTTCTATGAGGGCGGCTACGAAGGCGAGGTTCGGCAGGGAAAGACGCTCGCGGACGCGGCGAAGGCGGCGGGCGTGCGGCACGTCGTCTACAGCTCGGTAGGCAGCGCTAACCGGGAGACGGGGATCCCGCACTTCGACAGCAAGGGGGAGATCGAAGAGTACAAGCGCCAGACCGATCTCCCCTACACGATCCTGCGCCCGGTCTTCTTCATGCAGAACTGGGAGATGATGCGCGACCAGATTCTCGACGGCACCCTGGCTCAGCCGCTCGACCCCGAAAAACCGCTTCAGCAGGTGAACGTCGAGGACATCGGCGCTTTCGCTGCCATGGCTTTCGAGAACCCGGACGAGTGGCTTGGGCGCGAGGTGGATCTGGCAGGCGACGAGCTGACCATGCCGGAGATGGCTGAGACTATGAGCCAGGTAACCGGCCGGGAGATAAGTTATTACCAGGTGCCATGGCACCAATTCCGGGAGCAGATGGGCGAAGAGTTTGCCGTCATGTATGAGTGGTTCAACGAGGTGGGCTACGAGGCGGATATCCCTGCCTTACGAAGCGAGTACCCCGAGCTTACTACCCTCGAACAGTATCTCCGCAACCACGGCTGGGAGGGGACCTAACCTTGTCCGTAACGTCGACACCGGCCGCAGCGCGGGACCCTGATGCCTTCGCCGTGTGATCGGCAGTCCGCGTAGGGCAATAACCTGCGCGGTCCTCGTACCCCCGTAGAGCGAGAGGGCTGCGACCTTCGCGTCCCGGACGTTGTCGTGAATTCTCAGTTTCTCCTCCCCGATAGCCTTCCTTTCTCGGAATTTTCCGGCTAGCGTCGGAGAAGGCGCGCAGCTTCGACCCGGAGACGTACAGACGGCTGGTCGCCCTCAAGGACAAGTACAATCCGACCAACGTGTTCTGCCACAACCAGAACATAAAGCCGAGTCGCGGACTCGCCCAGCCGGTGTCCTGACCCGTTCTACCGACGAGAGCGTGCGATAATGCACCGATGGTGGATCTAACGTGCCGGTACCGGAGGTGATGCGTTAGTGGGAACCCGCGCTTTTCTGCCCACGGTCCGGGTCCACTTCGGTCCCGGCAGTTTGGAGAAGCTAGAAGAGGAGGCCAGGGACTTCGATCGGGCCTTCGTAATTACGGGTCGAACTCTTTACGCGGAGACGGACCTCGTCCGGCGGGTCGAGGGCATGCTCGGCGAGAAACACGCCGGCACCTTCTCCGGGATGAGCCAGCATACGCCGGGGAGCGCCGTCGAGAAGGCCACCGGGGAGGCCGGGGAGGCGGACCTTCTGGTGAGCGTGGGGGGTGGGAGCGTTATAGACGGGACGAAAGCCGTCGCCGTCAGGCTCGACTACCCGGCCCAGATCGCCATCCCCACCACGCTCTCCGGGGCCGAGTGGGCCCACGCGATCGGGGTCACCGACGAAGAGGTGGGCCGCAAGAGCGGCTTCGCCGACCCGAAAGCAGTCCCGCCGGTGATGATACTGGACGCGGAGGCGACGCTCTACACGCCGGAGAAGCTCTGGCTCTCGACCGGTATCCGGGCCCTGGATCACGCCATAGAAGGCTTCCTGGCGAAGGGCGAGCACCCCATAGAAGACGTCACGGGCCTCGAAGGAGCAAGGAGGCTCGTAGCTTACCTGCCGCGCTCGAAGGATGATCCGGAGAACGTGGAGGTGCGTCACGAGCTCCAGCTCGCGGCCTGGATGGCGTACTTCGGCCCCTTGAACACGCCCATGGGACTCTCGCACAACCTTGGGCGCAGGATCGGGGCGAGCTACGACGTCCCCCACGGCTACACCTCCTGCGTAACCCTCGCGCCCACCCTCGAAGTCGTCGGCGACCGGGTACCGCGCGATCGCTGGGAACAACTCACCGACGCCCTCGGCGGAGACCCGGCCGAACGCGTCGCCGCCCTCGTCGAGGAGCTGGAGTTACCGAGCACCCTGCGCGACGTGGGCGTCCCCGAAGCAGACATCGAAGAGATAGCACAGGAGTTCGGGGACTGGGCAGAGGACGCCCGCGAGATCCTCAACCGCGCCCGATAAAATCCGGAAGAAGATCTTCCTTCTACTTGTGGGCGTAACGAAAGCGGGGATGCGATGACCGTGAGGATCTACGCGGCGATGGGAAACGAGTTGTTGGTAGCGGGCCGCCGGAACGGGGACTGGCGGACCGAGCGGCGGCTGACAGATTCCTCGCCCCAGACCGTGGCGGCTGACCCTTTGAGGCCGGAGGTGGTCTACTGCGGGACGTTCGACCGGGGTTTGTGGCGTAGCGTGGACGCCGGCGAGTCGTGGGAGCAGGTGGGGGAGAACGTAGTACATGACCCGGTTATGGCGGCCGCGGTAAGCGCCGTCGAGAGGAATGGGGAGCACGGCGTCGTTTACGCGGGGACCGAGCCGAGCGCGGTGTACCGGTCGGAGGACGGGGGTGAGACCTGGCGAGAGCTCGGGGGGTTGAGCGAGTTGCCCTCCGCGCCGGAGTGGAGTTTCCCACCCAGACCCGAGACTCATCACGTTCGTTGGATCTCTCCGGACCCCAATACTTCCGGTCGTCTCTTCGTGGCGATCGAGGCGGGCGCCCTGATCCAAACCCCCGACGGGGGCGAGACCTGGGAGGACGTCGTCGTCTCCGCCGCGAGCAGCCCGTGGCAGGCCCACAACCCCAGGGCCGCGGAGTCCACCATCTACCGCAAGTCCGCCGGGGAGCCCTGGCGGGAGGTCCGGGAGGGGTTGCCCGATGTGGAGGGCAGGGTCGTCGCCGTGCTGGCGGCCAACCAGGACGAGCCCGGCGTCTTCTACGCGCTCACCAGCGAGGGCCTCTACCGCTCACCGGACGCGGGTTCGAGTTGGGAGCGCCTGGAGATCGGCCGCCAGGACCAGTTCGGGCGCCCGACGGGGCTGGTGGTCGCAGAGATCGGTTGAGGGCAGGGGGGCGGGGCTAGCCAACCACTTGCTCCGTCTCGACGGGTTCCACCGGGTACTTCGCTTTCCAGGCATCGAAGCCACCTTCGAGGGCCGACGCCCGGAAACCCATCTTGTTTAGCCGCCGCGCCGCCCGGGCGCTGGTCGCTTCGTCCGGTCAGGTGCAGTAGGCGAGGATGCGCTGGCCCTCGACCTGGCTTCCGCGTTCCTCCTCCCGGTCTCTGGCCCACTCCTCGACCTGGTCCGGCATGACCCGGATGCTGCCGGGGATGCGGGTCTTGTCCTTCTCGTACTGGGAGCGGGTGCGCACGTCGAGGACTATGGGTGGGTCGTCGCTTCTTAGCATGTCGGAGAGTTGTTCTGGCTTGATCCGGATCGTCTCGGCGGCCGCGGCCTCGAAGATGCCGCCGGCGCCGCCCTCGCGCTCTTCTTCGAGGGTGTTTGCCTCGACTGCCCGGCCGTAGAGGGCGGAGAGCGGTGTGGCGGACGCTCCGTGGAGCAAGACAGAGACGGTAACGACCATCCCGGTTATGGCCAGGAGGAACTCGCCGTCCGGGACGCCGGCCTGTATCACGAGCAACGCCAGGAGCAGCGAGTTGAGGCCGCGTGGTCCGAACCACCCGATAAACCATCGCGCCGCGTTGCTCACCGCGGCCTTGCGCAGCACGATCCCGATCGCCAGAGGACGGGCGACGAAGATTACGATGAGCGCCAGGAGGAGCGCCGGCACGAGCGGTGCCTCGACGAAGAGGCCGGAGATCACTACTCCGAACAGGATGAACGCGAAGAGCATCGCCATCTCGCTCGTGGTCTCGCCGTAGTCCAGAAAGCACTGGCACAGGTCGAAGTTCAGGACGGCCACCGCGAAGCCGGCGGCGAAGGCGGCCAGGAACCCGTCCCCGCCCAAACTTTGGGCGCTCACGTAGGCGAGCAGCACTATCCCTATGCCGTAGAGCGACTGGTAGATCTCGCTTATGGCGTACCGCTCGATGGCCCGGCTCATAAGCCAGGCTGTCCCCGCGCCTATGGCGAAGCCGACCGCCGGGCCGAGCAGAAGGACCTGCACCACGAACAGCGCCCAGCTCGCTACACCGGAGGCTTCGGCGTTGGCGACCGCGATCAGGATCAAAAGCATAGGCAGAACCACTATGTCGTTGGTGCCCGCCTCGATGTTCAAAGCCTGGCGCACGGAGCGTGGGATGCGCTCGTTGCGCACCACGTCGCGCAGGACCACCGGATCGGTCGAGGCCAGGATCGTGCCCAAGAGCAGCGACTCTACCAGCGACGTTCCGAGCAAGAGGTACGCCCCGCTCGCCACGACCGAAACGATGATCAAAGTGCCCGGACCCAAAGAGAGCACCGGTACGGCGCCGGCCCCCTCCATGCTGTCGTTCCCGATCCGCACCCCTTCGAGGCAGAGGACCAGGGCCAGCGTGAGTGTAGCGACCGACTCCAGCAGCGGGTCCTCGGGACCGAACTCGAGGATGCCCAGGCCGTGTTCCCCGAGCAAGAAGCCCAACCCCAAAAAGACGATCGGGAACGAGAGCGGCGCCCGCTCCACCAGTCCCGAGGCGAGCCCCGCGATCGTGAGCACCACGGCAACCAGGGCGAAGGCTGTGAGCAAATCGGGCAAAGGTATCTCCTAACCGGGGGCCGTGGGGGCGGGTTCGCGGAACTGGCGGCGGTAGAGGTCGGCGTAGAGGCCGTTTCGGGAGAGCAGCGAGGCGTGGGTGCCGCGTTCGGCGACGCGGCCGGCTTCTATCACCAGGATCAAATCCGCGTTGCGGATGGTGCTGAGGCGATGCGCTATCACCACGCTGGTGCGTCCCCTCAGCAACGTATGCAGAGCCTCCTGTATTAGGGCCTCAGTGCGGGTGTCAACGTTGCTCGTCGCCTCGTCCAGGATGAGGATGCGCGGGTCGGCCAGCACCGCCCGCGCGAAGGAGAGGAGCTGGCGCTGTCCCTGGCTCAAGTTCCCGCCGCCTTCTCCCAGGAGCGTGTCGTAGCCGTCCGGCAGGGCCGCGATGAAGCCGTGGGCGCTGACGGCGCGGGCGGCGGCTTCTACCTCTTCGCGGGTCGCGTCCAGCCTGCCGTAGCCGATGTTCTCCGCGATGGTCCCGGAGAAGAGGAACGGTTCCTGGAGGACCGTCGCTATCTTCTCTCGCAGGCTCCGCCGCTCCACCTCGCACACGTCCCGGCCGTCTACCCGCACCGCGCCCGCGCTCACGTCGTAGAAGCGGGGGATGAGGTTGGCGATGGTCGTTTTGCCCGCCCCCGTCGGCCCAACCAACGCGACCGTCTGCCCCGACTCGATCTTGAAGTCGACGTCCTGGAGTACCGGGCGGTCCGGCTCGTACGCGAAGCTCACGTTCTCGAACTCTATCCGGCCTTCGAGGGAGTCGAGCTTCGACGTGCCGGGCGGGTCGGGGGGCTCCGGTTCCTCGTCGAGGATGTTGTAGATGCGTTCGCCGCCGGCCAGGGCGGCCTGGGCCTGGGTGTAGACCTGGGAAGCGAGTTGGATCGGCCGGAAGAACTGCTGCACGTAGATCAGGAACGCCGTCAATAGGCCGACGGTCAGGGTGCCCGTCACGACCAAGTAGCCGCCGTAGCCGATAACGACCGCCGTGGCCAGCGTCGAGAGGACGTCTATCGCCGGGGCGAAGGCCGAGGTGATCGCCACGGCCTGGATGTTGGCGGTCCGGTTGGCGGCGTTGCGCTCTCGGAAGCGCTCGATGTTCGCCTCGGTGCGGTTGAAGGCCTGGGCTTCGCGGACGCCGACGATCTCCTCCTGAACCCCGGCTGTGACGTCGCCGACGGTCTCGCGCGTCGTCCTGAAGGCTCTCCGCGCCCGGCGCGCGAAGTAGACGTTCACCAGAAGCATCACCGGGATGATGGTGAAGCACACCAGGGCCAGGCGCCAGTCGAGGATGAGCATAGCGACGACTATCCCGATCAGGCTGAAGAACGAACCCAGAAGCTGCATTATTCCCTGCGAGAGTAGCTGGTTCAAGGTGTCCACGTCGTTCGTTACCCGGCTCATCAAATCGCCCGCGGGGCGCCGGTCGAAGTACCCGAGCGGGAGCCGCAGCAGCCGCCCGAAAATGCGCTCTCGCAGCGAGGCCAGTACGCTCTGACCGACCACGCCGACCTGCAAGATCTGGCCGCGCGAGGCAAAAGTACCCACTCCGTAGACCACGAGGAGCAAGAGCATCGTCCGGAACAGGCCCGCCGGGTCTCCGCCCAGGATGTCCCGGTCTATGGCCCGCCCGATCAGCCACGGTCCCCCCGCCTGGGAGAGCGCTCCGAGTACGATGAGTACAAAGGCCAGAAGCAGCTGGCGACCGTACGGGCGCAGTTCGCCGAGAAGACGTCGCGCCGTAGTGCCCTTGTTCTCGGCCTGTTCCCGAGGGGTTCCGACGATGGACTCGATGCTCCGCATCCCCACGGCTAAACGACTGTCTCTCCCGCGAGTATCTGCGAACCGAGGATCTCGTTGTAGAGTTCGCTGTCGCGGAGAAGCTCCTCGTGAGTGCCGCGGGCGGCGATGGTGCCCTCGTCGAGGACCAGGATCAGGTCGGCGTCGCGCACGGTGCTCACCCTTTGCGCGATGACGAAAACGGTGCGGTGGCTCTCGCGCATGAGCTGGTCGAGCGACTCCTGGATGACCGCTTCCGTCTCGGCGTCCACCGCCGAGGTGCTGTCGTCGAGGATCAGGAGCCGGGGATCTATGAGCAGCGCACGCGCTATGGCTATCCTCTGGCGCTGCCCGCCGGAGAGCCCGACGCCCCGCTCGCCGATGACCGTGTCGTAGCCGTCCGGCAAGGCGCGGATGAACTCGTCCGCCCGGGCCGCGCGGGCCGCGGCTTCTACCTCTTCTTGCGTCGCGTCGGGCCTGCCGTAAGCGATGTTGTCGCGCACGGAGCCGGAGAAGAGCAGCGGGCTCTGCAGGACTATCCCGATCTGGGAGCGCAGGCTTGCCAGGGTCACGTCGCGCACGTCGTAGTCGTCGAGCCGCACGCTGCCCCCGGTTACGTCGTAGAAGCGCGGCAGGAGGTTGACCAGCGTGGATTTTCCGGAGCCGGTCGTGCCGAGTATCGCGACGGTCTGGCCCGGTTCCGCGCAGAAGCTGACGTCTTGCAGGACCTCGCGCTCGTCGCCCGGGTAGCGGAAGCTCACCTCGTCGAACTCGACCCGGCAGTGGATGGGGGGGAGGGGCACGGCGTCGGGGACATCCTGGACCTCCAGCGGCGCGTCGAGGACCTCGAAGACGCGCTGGGAAGAGGCGCCGGCCCGAGAGATGCCCGCGGCCAGAAAGCCTATGGTGAGGATCGGGAAGAGCAGGAAACCCAGGTAGGTGTTGAAGGCTACCAGTTCGCCGATGGAGAGGTTGTCGCCTATCACCTGCAGGCCGCCGAAGAGGATGATCGCGAGCGTGCCGAGGTTGGCGAGCAGGAAGACGAAGGGGAAGTTGTTCGAGAAGATGCGGACGGTCGCGAGGTTCTTTTCTAGAAGCTCGTCGTTGATCGAGCGGAAGTGGGAGCTCTCGTAGTCTTCGCGGGCGAAGATTCGGATCACGCGTATCCCCGCCAGGTCCTCCTGCAGCATAGAGTTCAACCGCCCGAGAGTTTGTTGCACGCCGCGGAACAGGGGCCCGATCCTGCGTACAAAACGCAGGAGCAGGACGAAGATGACCGGGACTATCGAGAGCGCCACGAGGGCGAGTCGCCAGTCGAGCGAGAACAGGAGGACCGTCGTGCCGACGAGCATCACGGCGGCGGCGGCGAGCTGAACGACACCGGAGCCGACGAAGGTCCGGATCTGCTCTACGTCGCTGGTGAGGCGCGTGACCAGTTGTCCGGTCTCCACCCGGTCGTAGTAGCTGAAACCGAGGCGCTCTATCTTGGCGAAGAGGTCGTTGCGCAGGTCATAGGCCACCCCCTGCGAGGCGCGCTCTGCCAGGTACCCCTGCAAGAACTGGAACAGCCCGCGCAACAGGGCCGCCGCTACGAGCCCGCCGACCGCGAGCAGGATCACGTTCAGGCTGCGCGGGGCGATGCCGTAGTCTATGGCGTAGGCGATCAACTGCGGTGTAGCCAGAGACGCCGCCGACGACAACATCAGCGCCACGAACGCTCCGAACGCCTCGCCTTTGTAAGATCGCAAGTACCACAATGCCCGGCGGACGGCGCCCAAACCTCCCGCGAAGTTCTCCTGGCTGCCTAGGGGACCCTCCGAAGAACCGCCGTCCCGCCGTCGTGCCAACCCCTTCTACGCTCCCATCTGGGTGGTGTGCTCGGGCCGCACGAAGATGACGATACGCTCGTCGCCGGGCTGATGGTACGGGTACTTGTCCAGCCCCAGGTACTTCATCGCCATCGAGTTTATGAAGTCGAGGTTCGGGTCCTCCTCGATGCGGACCATCTCGCCCCGGATCTCCAGGTAGCGGTAGGGGTTGTCGGGGTCAGTCGAACCAGACGGGGTTGTTCTGCGGCTCGCCGTGCGGCTCGATCGTGGCGACGTGGGCGAGGGCGGTGGACTCGAGAATGTCCTCGTAGCCTTTGGGGATTATCGGGTTCTGGCTCTGCGCCTCCATCTGAACTCCTTCGCTACTCGTTGCTTTCGTGCGGAATCGCGCCGGGCAAGTGCGAGTGCCGGTTGTACTCTTCCCAACGTGTCCACGAGGACGAAGTCGTCGCCCCGGTCCATCTTCTCTTCGATCTGCTCGCGCATTGTCGTCTCCACGACTGTTCTTCTCTTTATGATCGGCTTTTGTGGGAGACGCGTCTGCCTTCGAGGGGGAGGCCGGCCCGGATCCAGTCCTGCTTCCCTCCGGCGTAGTGGCGCACGTTGCGGTAGCCCATGCCTTCAAGCTCGCGGGTTTCTTCGGCCGAGGCCTCGCAGTCGACGTTCATGCAGTAGACGACGATCTCGGCGTCCTTGTCCGGTAAGAGGCTCTCGGCCTCGTCGACGAACTCGTAGGGTAGGTTGATCGCTCCTGGCAGGTGGCTGCTCTGATAGTGCTTGGCCGAGAGCGCGTCCACGAGGACGAATTCCTCACCGCGATCCATCTTCGCCTTCAGCTCCTCGCGCGTTATGTTCCCCGCCACCTGGTTCCCCTTCCATGCTCCGTTGCCCAGAGTGTACTCCGAACGTCTCGCCCTCGTCCCGATCGCCGCGCGGCCTCCTCCACTCGCGCACCACCGGCGTCCCCTGGCCCATTACGGCCTGCCAGCGCCCGTCCCACCTGGCGTACAGGTGGGTGAGGCGAACTCGTCTGCTCCCGCCTTCCCGCGTCTTGACCACGACGAGCGAGGTTACAGACGCCGCCTCGCCGTACATGCGCACCTCCACCTCGTCGGCCTCGAGAGATTCGATGTCCGTGTTCTTCTCGATAAGCTTCAGTTCCGACGCCTTGCTCCCCTCGTCGCCGTCGTCGGAAAGGGTCAGGAAGTCGTCGGCCAGGATGGGCTCGGCTATGGTAGGGTCGTGTCTGACGTACGCGCCGAGTAGATCGGCGTCGAGTTCCAGCAGCTCTTCTTCGTCACTGTCAGCATCCGCCGGACGCCACCCGATTGGGCTCCGTTGGCCCGAGACCATCCGCCAGCGCCCCTCCCGCTTTACGTACCAGTAAGCGTCGCGGCCCCGGTCGGTGAAGGACCGGCCCTCGAACGTGCCGCCGCTCGTCACGACGCCGTGGACGACGCCCGAATCCCCGTAGACGCATACGGCGACGTCGCTCGACTCGAGGTACTCGGTGACGTTGCCGGGCTCCTTTAAGTAGTTCAGCCTGTCCTCCTTGTCTTCGACTCTCTCGCCGTCGGGGCCGATGGCGAAGTAATCGTCGGCGAGGAGCCGTTCGAACACCTCGACGTCGCGCTGCACTATGCACCGGCGGTACTCGGCGTTCAGCCGGAGCAGCTCTTGTTTGTCGGCTTCCGCGTTCGTCACGCCGGCCTCCCGCCCCGGGCGGGCTCTCGTGTGG
>JAIVIG010000540.1 GCA_020200675.1 Actinomycetota bacterium | reverse complement strand
GTGTTCGCCCAGTTCCTGCCCGAGATTGGCTCGGCCAGCGACGTGGTCATCAACATCACGACCGGTGGCGGACACGGGATGTCGCTCGATGAACGCACGGCGGCCGCGCGGCGCTTCCAGCCCGAACTGTGCTCGCTGAACATGGGCAGCATGAACTTCGGCCTCTTCCCCATGCTCGGCCGGATCGGGGACTTCCGGCACGAGTGGGAGCCCGAATACCTGGAGATGACGCGCGACTTCATCTTCAAGAACACGTTCAAGGACATCGAGTCCATCGTCTCCGACCTCGGCGCCGGCGGGACCCGCTTCGAGTTCGAGTGTTACGACGTCGGCCACCTCTACAACCTGGCGTTCCTCCTCGAGAAGGGGATCGTCGAGCCGCCGCTGTTCGTGCAGACGGTCTTCGGCATCCTCGGCGGCATCGGGACCCACCCGGAGGACCTGCTGCACATGAAGCGGACCGCCGACCGGCTGTTCGGGGACGAGTACGTCTGGTCGGTGTTGGCCGCGGGGCGGCACCAGACGCCGCTCGTGACCCAGGGCGCGGTCCTCGGGGGCAACGTTCGCGTGGGCCTGGAGGACAGCATCTACCTCGCGCGGGGGGTGCTCGCCGAGAGCAACGCCCAGCAGGTCGAGAAGATCGCGCGCATCCTGGGCGAGCTCTCCCTGGAGATCGCCACGCCCGACGAGGCGCGCCAGAAACTCAGGCTGAAGGGCCGCGACCGGACGGAGATCCCCGCCTGAAATCGCCGTTGCCTAAAGACTGACCGCGCTATTATTCGTGCAAAAATTGCTCATTTTGCAGGTGTTTTGTCGTTGCAATATCCTCACGCTCGATGGTTTTGGAATTTCTCGAACCCACGGTCCTTTTCTTACGCCTTTCCTGTCTTGTAGACCGTCAGGCACGAGGGGACGAGCGATGAAGACAATAGACTGTTTGCGCGGCTTTTGGCCCGGGTAGGCAAAACCGAGCAAGCTCGACCACCAGGAGGAGTAGGAATGGATCCCGAAGTGCAGGCCACCGGAACCCGCGACGAGCACTACAACCTCATCAGCGTCCTCTACCATGCTCTGCACGGGGCCGAGAGCTGCGAGATATACATGGCGGACGCCGAGGCCGCTGACCGAGGCGAGCTCGCTGCCTTCTTCCGGGAGGCACAAGCGATGCACGCGGCGTTGGCCGAGCAGGCAGATAACACAGGGAGATCCGGCGGGCGGTGCCGCAGTCGGAAGCGGCGTTCTCACGAGTGGTGGTGCGCCGGGGGACGTCCCGCCGGATGCCGGTTCGCTGGAGGACGTTCCCCCGACGACCGGCGCGTCGCCGGGGATGGGGCTGCCCCCGGACGAAGACCTCGTCGCGGAGACGGGTGGCGTCGATCCGGACGCCCCGGCAGCGAGCGACGACGCTGCGCCACCGGCTGGGGAAGCGAGGAAGGCAGTCCCACCCGACGCTCCGAGGACGCAAGACCCTCCGCCCAGGACGGGAGACGCGCCGCCGAGCCCCAGCGAGCAGCCGACGAAATAGAGATCCTCGCCGAACCCAACCGTACGCGGTCGGGCGCGTACGGCCCTCACAGGGGACGGTAGGGCATCGACGAGGAGGCTGGTTTTATGGACGAGGCCGGTCTAGGTCTCTTCCCATTGGGGCGAAGGATCGTTTCGCGGAACGCCCTGGCCGTGTTGGGAGAGGCTGGGGAGAAGCCGAACCGCCTATTCGACCGCCACGCCGCCGGGGACTGGGGGGTGATCGAGGACAAGAGCTGGCACCTGAACAGGATGGCCGTCGACGCCGGCTATGGGTGCGTCGCCAGCGCCTACGAGGTGTTGGGGGACGTACGGGTGGTGGTCCTGACCCAACCGGATCGAAGCAACACCCTCATGGCCCTCCTCGACGAGATCGAAAGGCTGCAAGTGGGACGGTCTTTTCGGTAAGGAGGCGCGCGGGTGTCAGGTCGAGGAGCTCGTGGATACCATCGGCAGGCGCCGGAGGGCTTCTACGGGCGAGCAGGTTCCTTCCGCCGCAATCCTTTCGCTCAGCATGGTGGAAAGCACCCCGCACCCTCTCCTCGGTGTACAGTGTCCGCATGGTTAACGATCAGCTCGTGGACTTTGTCCGAAACACACGAGGATGTCCTGCACATACCAACTCGCCATGCTCATAGCGCTGCGGCGGGAAGATGACTGGGAAGGCGCGGCATGACGAAGGAGGCCCCTGCGACGGCCACACCCGGCCATCGTCCCCCTTCGCGCGTCTGGGGCGTGCTGCTCGTGCTGGGGATCGTGCTCCTGGCGGCCAACCTGCGCCCGGCGCTCACGGGCTTGACGCCTTTGATCGGCCAGATCAGAGCGGACACCGGCATCTCTTACGGGGTCGCGGGCCTGCTCACGGCGCTGCCGCTCTTGGCGATGGGGGTCCTCTCGCCGGTCGCGCGGCAGCGGCGCTGTTTCTGGGCACAGCCATCTTGGGGGCAGGGATCGCGGTCGGCAACGTACTCTTGCCCGGCTTGGTCAAACGCGAGTTCCCCGAACGCGTCGGCCTCATGACCAGCACGTACTCCACCTCGTTGGCCGTCAGCGCCGCGATCGCGGCCGGCGCGAGTTTCCCGGTTGCGGACCAAGTCGGCTGGCGAGGGTCTTTGGCCTTGTGGGCCCTCCCCGCATTCGTGGCTGCCGCGGCTTGGCTTCCCCAGGCCCGGCGCGTTCGTACCGCGAACGCCTCCCCCGCAGCCACCCAGGGGGTTAGCGGCCCGTGGCGCTCGGCGCTCGCCTGGCAGGTGACGCTGTTCATGGGGCTGCAGTCGCTGGGGTACTACGTGGTGCTGACGTGGCTACCGGAGATCCTTCAGGAGGAGGCGGGGATGAGCGCCGCCCGGGCGGGGTGGATGCTCGCGCTCGCGCAGGTTGTGGGTATAGCGTCCATATTTCTCGCTCCGGTGCTCGCCGGCAGGAGGCCTTCTCAGCACGGCGTCGTCTTGGCGGCCGTAACCTTGACCGGCGCCGGCGCTTTGGGGTTGCTGATCGCCGCCGAGACCGCCACCGCCCTTTGGGTGGTGCTCTTGGGGCTCGGTCAGGGTGCTTGCTTCAGCCTGGCGCTCACGTTCTTCGCGCTGCGCGCCCCCGATTCCGAGCACGCCGCCGCGCTTTCGGGCATGGCCCAGTCGGTCGGCTATCTGCTGGCGGCGGTCGGTCCGTTCCTCTTCGGCCTGCTCCGCGACGCGACCCACGCGTGGACCGTCCCGCTGGCACTGCTGTTCGCGGTGGCGGTGTGCCTCCTGATCACGGGCCTCGGGGCCGCCCGCGACGTCCACGTCGGGGGGGCGTGATGTGACGCACGACCGGCGGGCCCGAGGAGGAAGCCCTCACGGAGGGGCCGGAAGGCTTCTACGAGAGCTACCTGGATCGAGAGTAAGGATAAAATCTCGCTGTCTGCTTCTGCTCTGGAAGAGCGTAGCGTGGGTTGGCTGTAGAACGGCTTCCCCGAACTTATCGCGCGCCGCCATCCCGACGCGGCCCCAGGTCTCCTTCGTCGACGCTACCGAGTTCTTTCTCCAGCTTCGAGAAGAAACCGCATAACGTGGGGTCGAGGCCACTGACTAGCTTCAGGGTGGTTGCCACGGTGACGTTGACCTCCCCGCACTCGATCTTGCCCACGTGGGTCCTTTCGAGCCTACACGCCTGGGCGAACGCGTCTTGAGAAAACCCCTCTCCAGACGCAACCGCTGTACCAGGGCTCCGAACTTCCCGGCCAGGGCCCTTTCTCCATAGACACTGCCCGCTCTGGGGAAGAGCCGGAGCGTAGCCGAGGTTAGGGGGTAATGGGTGTCGGAGGAGAGCGCCGGATACGCCAATCAAGGCGGCGAGTAAGGTGACGGTTGGCTAGGTCACGGTCCGAAGGAGAAGCATCGCCGTAGACATCGGTCATAGTGGTACGGGCTCATGGC
>JAIVIG010000069.1 GCA_020200675.1 Actinomycetota bacterium | reverse complement strand
CGTTGTTTGCCGTTGGTCGTCAGCCCATTACGGACGATATTCTCGCTAGCGCAATGACGGCACGTAAGCTGAATCGTAACCATCGGACGAGCGTACCATCTCTCCCCCGTTTGAACCACTACCGAATAGTGTTCTTCCCGACTCCCTATTCTTGGAGCCCCCGACGTCTGGACCCCCCGGCGTCTCGCCGGGGGATGGGGGCTTCAGGCTTTGTTTTCCAGCTCTCTGCGCTGCGACCCGTTACGCGTACCGTCCTCAGACTCGTCCATCTCGCCGAGCTGGCGCCTCAGGTCGTCGATGGCGCGGCGCAGCAGGCGCGAGACGTGCATCTGGCTGACGCCGATGGTATCAGCGATCTCGGTCTGGGTCTTGCCCTCGTTGAAGCGCAGCTTGAGGATCTCCTGCTGCTGGTACTTGAGGTTCTCCATCGCCTTTTGCAGGAGGATCTTGTCTTCGATCCCGTCTATGGGGGAGTTCTCGTCGGCCTGCAAATCCATGATGGTGTCGCCCTCTTTGTCGTCCTGGCTCACGGGCGCGTCGAGGCTCGCGGTGTTGTAAGCTCGGCCTAAAGTCAGGGCCTCGGCGACGTTCTCGATGTCCGAGTCGAGGGTCTCGGCGAGTTCCTGGATGGTCGGCGAGCGGCCGGTCTTCACGGTGCCGTCGCGGATGGCCTCCTTGGCAGACTGCCTCAGCTCCTGCAGTCCCCGGGGAACGCGCATCGCCCAGCCCTTGTCGCGGAAGTAGCGCTTGATCTCACCGAGTATATTGGGCGTCGCGTAGGTGGAGAACTCGATGTTGCGGTCGACGTCGAAGCGGTCGACCGCCTTTATGAGCCCCACCGAGGCGACCTGCACTAGGTCCTCGACCGGCTCGCCCCGGCCGGCGAACTTCCTCGCGAGGAACTCGACGAGCGGGAGTTGCTCCTGGATGGCCTGCTCGCGGGCTTTATGGTCGCCGTGCTTGTGGTAGCGCACGAGCAGACGCCTGGTCCGCGCCTTGTCGGGTCTCCGGTAGCGCCGACTCACGACACCATCTCTACCACGGTGCGCCAGCTGACTTCGCCCACCGCGCCTGATGCCTCGCCGTCGCCCAAGCCCACAGCTTGCTCTCTCTCCTCGACCTCGGCGACGAGACCCTCGTCCTTGAGGTAGAAGCGGTAGCGGGTCGAACCCTCCGTGGACTGCCGATCCTCGAGGAGCTCGACGGCCTCCTCCAGACCCGCCACCCCTATCCTCGCCCGAGCCGCCAACCCGGCGACCACGAGGCCGATGCAGGAGCGCAACGCCCTGTCCGGCGGGAGCGTCAGGTACGTGTACTCGCCAGCGTCATACTCGCCAGAGTCGGCGGATGCCAAATTTGTTTCCTCCTCCATCTCGTTCTCGATTCTCTATACGTCTTCCGTCTCGCGCACCACGGGCCGGGCAACCTCCCCGGGAGGTGTGACCTCGGGCGGCGTGGCTTGCAGCGCCTCGCTCGGCGGCGCCTCCAGAACCCCGCGTCCGGCGGGCTCCCCGCCGTGGGACTCCAGGTCGCGCAGTATCTCTGCCCGCCTGCGCGCCGAGGCTTCTCTGGCCGCCGCGGTGGCCGTCTCGAAGCGTCGACGGACCGCCACCGGCAGGTCGCGCGCCGTCTGGGGTAGCTGCTTTCGGAGCTCCTCGTTCGTCGCATACAGGGCGCCCGCCGCCCCGAGGACGGCGCCCGCGACCAGCTTCCCCCATCCGGGCACGGCCTACGTCCCCTCTCCCGGAGTCTCCGGGGGCTCTTGATCCACCGTAGGATCCCTCACAGAACGTCCTTTCGTCTGGTCGTCCGAACCTCCGAAGAAAGCGCTGAGACCTTTGGAGAGACCGGCCGTGGCCGAGGAGACCTTTATAACGCTGCCGCGCACGCCGCGGGTGATAACGGCCGTCGTCTGGTCGAGCTCGCCGGTGATGTCGGCCACGTCGCCGACCGCCTCGTCGAGCTGCGAGAGCTGGCTGTTTACGTTGTCGACCGTGACGTGCGTCTTGCCGAGGAGCGGCACGACCTGCTCTGAGACCTCCTTGATCGTCTCTTCCGTGGTCGAGAAGACCCTGGCGAGCCGCAAAAACATCCACGCCAGCACCAGAAACGCGACAGCGAGCGCCAAGAAGAGCGCTCCCCTCGCCAGCTCTACGAATACCTCCAACAACCCTAGCGTACCTCCAACGATCTCACCCGCCGTACGACGGAAGTCGAATTATACATTCGCCGACCGGTAACCGCGTCCGCGCCGAAATCAAGGGTCCCGGCGCACCACCCCGCCGCCGACCACCCGGTCGCCCTTGTAGAAGACCGCTGACTGGCCGGGCGCGACGCCCATCACCGGCTCCGCGAGACGGGCGCGAACCTCTCCACCGCCCAAGTCCTCGACCTTACAAGATACCGGCGCGCTGTTGTAACGGACCTGCACCGAGTCCGCCTCCTCGCAGTCGAGGAACCAGTTGAGATCCCCGACGCGCACCTCGCGCACCTCCAGGTCCTTGCGGCGCCCCACCACGACCTGCTTCTGGGAGGGGCGCACCTCGGTCACGTAGAGCGGCGTCGGCGCGGAGACGCCCATACCGCGCCGCTGGCCGACGGTGAAGTCCACGACGCCCGCGTGCTTCCCGAGGGTACGTCCTCCTTTGTCCACGATCTCGCCGGGCTCCGCTTCGACTTTCTTGCGAATGAAGCCCCGGTAGTCGCCGTCCGGGATAAAGCAGATGTCCTGGCTCTCTGGCGTGTACGCGACCGCGAGTCCCCGCTCCTCGGCGATGCGGCGCACCTCCTCCTTGCGGTACTCGCCGAGCGGGAAGATCGTGCGCGAGAGCAACTCCCCGGGGACCGGCCAGAGGACGTACGTCTGGTCTTTTGAGGCGTCCGTGGGTCTCGCCATCGTGACGGCTCCGCCCGGCTCCTCGACGACGCGGGCGTAGTGGCCGGTGGCGACGTGCTCTATACCGAGCCTGTCGGCGAGGAAGGAGGCGGCGTGGAACTTCACGTGGGCGTTGCAAGAAACGCACGGGTTCGGCGTCCTGCCCGCGGCGTACGAGCCGACGAAGTCCTTCATGACCCGTCTGTTGAAGAGCTCCTTGAGGTTCAGCGTAAAGTGAGGGAGACCCATCCTGTGCGCCGTGTCCCGGGCGAAGAGGACGGTATCGGGCGAGCAGCACGAACGGCTCCCCCGCTCCCCGTCGTGCAGCCGGAAGGTAACCGTGACGACGTCGTACCCGGCCTCCTTGAGCAGGAGCGCCGTGACCGCCGAATCCACGCCGCCGCTCATAGCGGCTACGACGCTCCTGCGACCGTCCGTTCCCCTGCCGAGATCCCCGGCGTATCCCTCGACGAGCATCTCCCCGGCCTGCCGGTTCCAGTGGTCCTCCAGCGCCTTGTGTAGGGCGTCGAGGACAAGCGTGAGCGCGTGCTCCTTGCCCGGCGGCAGCGGCCCACCCAGCGAGTTTTCGAGATCCACCTTCGACACCCGGGCCGCCTCCGGCAGAGGCTTGCTCCGAACGAGCTCCGAGAGCGCCGAACCAGCGGCGATGCACGCCACGCAGCCGTATACTTTGTAGCGGACCTCTTCGAGGTGGTTTTCCTCGATCCCAACGGTAAAGCGGGCGACGTCGCCGCACGCCGCGTCGCCGGATTCCCCTACGCCGCTCGGCACCTCAAGCTCGCCGGCGTTGCGGGGCCGGACGAGGTGTTCTATGACTTGTGGGTTGTAATTAGCCATCAGCTTTCAGCCTTCAGCAATCAGCTTTTACCGGTGTACAAGGGCGAGAGCTCGCGCAACTGGGCGATGGCGGTGGCGCATGAGTCCAAAAAGCTGGTTACCTCTTCTTGTGTGGTGTCTTTGCCGACGGTTATTCTGATGGAGCTTATGGCTTCTTCCGGGGTGCGACTCATCGCGAGCAGTACGGGGGAGGCTTTGTGGCCAGCGGTGCTCGAAGCGCACGCGGACCCGCTCCCGACGGCGCATCCGAGAGCGTCCAGGAAGAGCACGAGGCTCTCGGCCTCGACGCCTTCGACGCTTACGTGTACGTTGCTGGAGAGCCGCTTCTCGCGGTGGCCGTTGAGGCGCACGCCGGGAATGCCGGTGACGCCGGAGATCAAAGTTTCCCGCAACGCCTCCTCGTGCCGCGTCCGTTCTTCCAACTCCTCGAAGGCGAGCCGGGCCGCCTCCCCGAAGCCCGCTATCCCCGCGACGTTCTCGGTGCCGCTCCTCAACCCCTTCTCCTGGCCGCCGCCGAAGAGGACCGGCTCGAGGTCGACGCCACCGCGTACGTACAGGGCGCCGACGCCCTGCGGGCCGTAGAGCTTGTGGGCCGAGAGGGCGAGCGTGGAGACGGGTATGCGCGAGACGTCTATGGGCAGGCGTCCGGCGGCCTGCACCGCGTCGACGTGCAACGGCACCCCGGCTTCGTAGCAGATTGCGGCTATCTCCTCTATGGGCTGCACGGCGCCGACCTCGTTGTTCGCCCACATCACCGCTGCCAGGACCGTGTCCGAGTGTAGCGCCCCGGCGAGCTCCGCCGGCGAGACGAGCCCGTCCGCGTCGACGCCGATGCTCGTCACCTCGTAGCCTGCGGCCCCGAGGCGACCGGCCGCTTCGCGGACGGCCGGGTGTTCGACTGCTGAGATCACGACGTGCTTCTTGTCCGGGTCTGCCGCCGCGAGGCCCAGGACCGCCAGGTTGTCCGACTCCGTGCCACCGGCGGTGAACAGGATCTCCCCGGAGTCGTCCGCGCCGACGAGCTGGGCGACGGAGGCGCGGGCGTCTTCGATCGCCTCGCGCGCGAAGACGCCCGGTGCGTGCAAGGAGGAGGGGTTGCCGCGCGGCGATCCGTTCGGGGCTCTTCCCAGGTGCGGGAGCATGGCCTCGAGGACCCTTTCGTCGAGGGGGGTGGTGGCGGCATGATCCAGGTAAACGACATCGTTCTGCATCGGTACCCTAGTGTAACGTACGAAGCCGCGTTTGAAGCGCGGGGGCTGCGGTCGAGTCCTAGATCGAGATGGTGTCGACGACGGCGCCGCCGTTGTCCAGAAGCGCCACCTGGTCCCCGGCCCTGAGGGTCAGCGAGTCGCCGTCGGAGAAGACGCCCGCGACCTCCCTCCCATCGGCGTCCACGACATCCGCGTCGCTCCCGATGGAGGCTTGCTCCCCGGGGGCCAGCCTGACGGCGTCGCTGATCTGCACGCCGCCTCCGGAGTCGTCGACCTCGCCGGTGTCGGGATCCTGCACTTGCATGGTGAAGCCCGACAGGTCGGCCTCTTCGTCGCCCTGATTGGTCACCGTAAAGTACTCTATGCCGCCCCCGCTCTCGGCGAGCTCGACCCTGTCGAGGCCCACGTCGACGTCGCTCGAGTTGCCCCCGGTGTCGTTGCGCGTGAGGTCGAAGAGCGCCTGGTTCAGGACGCCCCGCTCGACGTACCCCTGGAACAGGTTCTCGATGACGTACCGATCCCCGCGCGGCGCGAGCATCGCCACGAACGGCGTGTAGCCAACCTCCAGCTGGGCCGCGAGGGTACCGTACTCGCCCCGATCCAACTCCTCGCTGCTCTCCGCGTTGCCGGGCCTGGTGATGTCGTAGGTAAAGAACTCGACCTGCGGATAATCCTCGCGCAGGTCGTCCAGATCCCGGTCTACCTGCTCGTCGGGCCGGATGCCCTGCGGGTACTCGACCCCTCGCGAAGAGTCCGGCTCCTCCTTGATGAACTCGACGACGATTAGGGCCCTGCGCTGGTACGCCGCCCTGAAGTCCGGCGGGACCGGCTGGCGCTGGTTCAGCTCGAACGGCGAATCCTTCCCGCGACGAGTAGGAGGGTCGCCAGGACCAGGAGCAGAAACGTACCGCGGTTCCGAGTCAGGCCCCCGAAACCGTTTCCCCCGATGGCATTCTCTCCTGTCCTAGACGCTTGCCAGCGGGCCTCCGAACAGCGTTTCACGGCCCGCCGCAACTTATCACAGGGGTGAAATGGGTGCAACGGACCGCTCAAACGCTTCCGCGCGCCATTAGCGGCGGTTTGGCTCGTGCGAAGCTCGCGGTAGATCCGTGGTTCTGTCCCCGCGCCTAACATATACTTGCAAGTAACTACGAACGAGCAACGAACGAGCAAGACCTTTAGAGCGGCGGAGGGAGATCCTTGCACCGGGAAGAAAACGGGAAACCGAGCGCGAACCCGTACAGGACGCACACGGCGGGCGAGTTGCGGGCCAAGAACGTGGGCGAGCGCGTGAGGCTGGCGGGCTGGGTGAACCGGCGCCGCGACCACGGGGGGCTCATCTTCATAGACCTCAGGGACCGCTGGGGGATAACGCAGGTGACCTTCCATCCGGAGGCGGAGGAGGTGTTCGCCGCGGCCGAGGAGTTGAGGCCCGAGTGGAGCATCTCCATCGAGGGGGAAGTCGTCGAGAGGCCCGAAGGCAACGAGAACCCGGAGCTTCCTACCGGGGAGATCGAGGTCTCGGCGACGTCGCTGGTGGTCTTGAACGAGAGCGAGACGCCGCCGTTCGAGATCGACCGGGAGAGGCCCGTGGACGAGCTCCTCAGGCTGAAGTACCGCTATCTGGACCTGCGCCGGACCCGGATGCGGGAGAACGTCATCTTCCGTCACCAGGTGGTCAAGCACATGCGCGACTACCTCACGGCGCGCGGTTTCGTGGAGATAGAGACGCCGCTCTTGACCGCCTCGACCCCCGAGGGAGCCCGCGATTATCTGGTTCCGTCCCGGCTGTACCCGGGCGAGTTCTACGCGCTGCCGCAGTCGCCCCAGCAGTTCAAGCAGCTCTTGATGGTCGCCGGGTTCGAGCGGTATTTCCAGATCGCGCGCGCTCTGCGCGATGAGGACCAGAGGGGCGACAGGCAGCCCGAGCACACCCAGCTCGACCTGGAGATGAGCTACACGACGCAGGGTGAGATCCTCGACCTCGTCGAGGGCCTCTACGCGGAGATCGTCGAGGGCTACACCGAGAAGAGAATGTTCCAGAAGCCATTCCCGCGCCTCACCTACGCCGAGGCGATGGACCGATACGGGACGGACAAACCGGACATCCGCTTCGGGCTGGAGATCAGCGACGTGTCGGAGATCGCGCGCGGCTCGGAGTTCAAGGTCTTTCGAGGGGCGATGGAGTCCGGGGGATCCGTGCGCGGTATCGCCGTCGGAGGATTGGGCGACCTCACGAGGCGAGAGATAGACGAGCTGATCGAGATCGCGAAGGCCGGCGGCGCCCGCGGGCTCGCCTACCTCAAAATAGAGGCAGAGGGCCTCTCCGGGCCTATCGCCAAGTTCTTCTCCGCAGAGGAAGGAGAGGCGCTCGAAGAGGCGCTCGGGGCGAGAGAGGGCGACTACATGTTCTTCGTCGCGGACAAGGATACGGTTGTTTTCGAGAGTTTGAACCGTTTGCGGCTGCACATGCGGGACCGGCTGGACCTCGCGAACCCGAACGTGCTCGCTCTGTGCTGGGTGACGGACTTCCCGCTCTTCGAGTGGAACGAGGACGAGGAGCGTATAGAGCCCATGCACCACATGTTTACTATGCCACGCGAGGAGGATGTGCCGCTTCTGGACACGGAGCCTCTAGAGGTCATAGGACAGCTCTACGATCTCGTCGCCAACGGAACGGAGCTCGCGTCGGGGAGCATCAGGATACACCGTCCCGATCTGCAGCAGAAGGTCTTCTCGATAGTGAACATACCGCCGGAGGAGGCCGAGCGCAGGTTCGGGGCGATGCTCGAGGCGTTCCGCTACGGGGCGCCGCCGCACGGAGCTCGAAGAACTCCACATACAGATCAAACCCCCAACCCGAAAGGGCGACGAGCAACCCCCGCGAGAAGACCCTATCCTTTAAACTCCTTTCCCGGCAGCCCTGACGCTACGCCGCTCCGCAGTGGTGACGATACGTCCGGCGCTGGAGTGAAGGCGGATACCCTGGGGTAAGAAAAGCCTGTGCTAATATTCGCCGGTATTTTCGAGACCGGGCGCGCGAGTTGGTCGTACCAGAAGGAGGGCCAGGTAGAGACGCGGGTAGGATCGGAAGAGGTAATCGTCGGATGCGACCGCGGGGAGAGAAGGCTGATTAGTTCCGCGGGGTCCGGCGTGTCGCTCGTCCCGTCGTCGGGGGTCGCCCTGACCTTCGATGACGGCCCCGACCCTGTCTGGACTCCCCGGGTGCTCGATGCCCTTCGCCGGGTGGAAGCCCGTGCGACCTTCTTCGCCATCGCCCCGCTCGCCCTGGAACACCCCAGCGTAGTCTCGGCCGTACTCGAGGCAGGCCATGCAGTCGAGTTCCACTGTACGGATCACGTGCGCCACACCTACCTCTCCCGCCGCGAAGTCGAAGCCGACACGCGCGAGGGGCTTCGGATGCTGAGGAGCCTCGGTGTAGAACCCCGGTTCTGGCGACCGCCGTGGGGAGTCCTCGCCTCCTGGACGGAGGAGGTCGCGGAGGACTTCGGGCTGCGGCTCGCCCCCTGGAGCGCCGACACCCGCGACTGGCGCGGGGATACAGCCCGCGAGATGCTGCGCAACGTAGAGCCTCTTCTCGGTCCGGGCGCGGTCGTGCTCATGCACGACGGGCTAGGTCCCGGTGCCCTGCGAACCGGCTGCGAGGAGACCGTCGCCCTCGTGGAACCCCTCGTCGCCCGCCTCCGCTCGATGGGCTGCGAGCCGGCTCCCCTAACTCTACCGGACGTGCCCGCGCGGGCCGTGGCGAACCTCGAACGACGGAAGATCGGGGCGTGAGGACGACGGCGGGACAGACCGGGGACGCGACTACGCGGTGGGTCTCTCCGGGCTCCGCCGACTTCGACGCGGTGCTCGCCCGGATCTCTGAAAACGCCGCCCGGCGCGACGCCGATCCGGTTTTTCCGGAGGATGCGTTCCAGGCCCTCGCGGCGGCGGGCCTCCTCGCCATGCCGGTACCGGACCCGGTGGAGCCGGGGGCGTCCCGCCCCGTCGTCGCGCAAGGAAGGCGGGCCTCGTTCTCCGAGGAGTGGCGAGTCTTGCGGGCCGTCGCCGCGGCTGACGGCTCGGTCGGCAGGATCTTCGACGGCCACCTGAACGGCGTCGAGCGCCTGGCCGCCCTGGCGCCCGAGCCCTTGCGCGCGAGGGAGCTCGAAGCGGTAGCGGCCGGAGAACTGCTCCTCGGGGTCTGGGGGGCGGATCCAATCCCCGGCGAAGGCCAGCCCGCCCGTCTGGTAGAGACCGAGACCGGCCCCGTTTTGGAAGGCGTAAAGACGTTCTGCTCGGGCTCGACCGGCCTGGACCGCACGCTCGTCGCCGTCCGCGGCACGGACGGAGCGCCGGGGCCGCCGCTTCTGGCGTACGTGGACCTCGAGAGTGGAGGGATCGAAGTGGACCGGTCTTGGTTCCGGGGCTTCGGGATGAGGGCTTCGGAGAGCCACCGGGTCGTCTTCCGGGGCGCACGGGTGCTCGCGATTCTAGGCGAGCCGGGAGAGCTCGTCCGGGAGCCATACTTCGCGCGCGACGCGATCCGGACGGCGGTGACGTGGGCGGGAATAGCCGACCTCGCCGTGGACGCCGCGCTCGGGGTCCTAGCGTCCAAGTCCGCGGGCCACGATCCGGACGAGATCATTTCTCTCGCCTCCGGTAGGATGCTCGCCGCGCGGGATACTATGGACCGCTGGCTCGAGCACGCCGCCCGGCAGGCCGACGAAGATCCCGAGAAGTCGCTCGCGAGCTTCTCGACGTCTCTGCGCGCGACCATCGCCGGGTCTTGCCGGGAGATCCTGGACGAGGCCGCGCGCGCGTGCGGCTCGCATCCCTTCGCGGTCGCCTCCCCGCTCGACCGCGCCCGGCGCGACCTGGAGCTCTTTCTCCTGCAACACCGCCTCGAACCCGCGCTGGCCCGCACCGGACGCCAGGCGATAACGGAGCGCCGGTCTCGCTCGTGAGGGAACGCCTCGGCCGGGAATACTTCGACGAGCTCTACGCGCAATCGCGTGATCCGTGGGACTTCGAGACCTCCGAATACGAGCGCGACAAGTACGAACGAACCTTGAGCGTCCTCGCGCGTCGCCAGCGGAGCTACCGGCGTGCCCTGGAGGTCGGCTGCTCCATCGGCGTCTTCACGGCGATGCTCGCGCCCCTGTGCGGCGAGCTGCTGGCCGTGGACGTCTCCGAAAAGGCGATCACCGTTGCCCAACAGAGGCTCGCGGACTTCCCGAACGTGCGGGTTGAGCTGCGCACCCGAACCAGAGCGACCGTATAGTGATAGTGGGCGGCGGACCGGGCGGCTTCTCGACCGCCCGTGCTTACCGACAAACCGGCGGCAGAGGACAAGTAATTCTGATCAGCGCAGAGAGCTACCCCCCCTACAACCGGCCTCCGTTGACCAAGGAGTACCTGCGCGACGAGATCGAACGCGACCAGCTGCCCATCGAGAGCGCGGAGTGGTTCGAAGAGAACAACGTCGAACTAAGACTCGCGACGACCGTGAGGTCGCTCGACCGCGACCGTCGCGTCGTGGAGACGGAGGACGGCGAAGTCCCCTACGACGCTCTGGTCCTCGCCACGGGCTCCGAGCCCATCCGCATTCCCATCCCAGGCGCCGATGACCCCGAGATACTCGTCATGCGCACCATCGAGAACTCGGAGCGGCTGAAGAGCCGCGTGGGCAGAGGAAGCCGCGCGGTCGTCGTGGGCAGCGGCTTCATAGGCTGCGAGGCCGCCGCGTCCCTCTCCCTGCGCGGGGCCGAAGTGACCCTCGTCAGCCTGGAAGAAGGGCCGCAGAGAGAGCGACTCGGCGAGGACGTCTCGGAGCGCATCGAGGGCTGGCTCGAGGGCTATGGCGTAAAGCTCTACCTCGGCGCCGGGGTCGAGTGGATAGAGCGCATTAGCGGCGGCTTCGAGGTCGCCGTCGAGGGCGGGGAGACCGTTGTTGCGGGGACGGTCCTCTTCGGTACCGGCGTCAAACCTCGAACGCGACTCGCGGAAGAGGCGGGGCTGGAGATCAAAGAAGGTGGCGTCGTCACCGACTCTTCGATGCGCACGAGCGCGCCGGGCATCTTCGCCGTCGGCGACATCGTCTTCGCCATGAACGAGTCCGCCGGCAGCCGCCAGAAGGTCGAACACTGGGGAGACGCCCTGGAGCACGGCCGGATCGCCGGCACCGTGCTCGCCGGAGGCGAAGCGATCTGGACCATGGCGCCGGGGTTCTGGTCGACGATGGGCGAGAAGACCTTGAAGTACTGGGCCTGGAGCCGCGGCTGGGACGAAGCGAGGTTCGTGAACAAGGACGGGGCCGAGGGCGAGGCCTTCACGGTCTGGTACGGCAAGGAGGGTGTGACCGTCGGCGTCCTCGCCCACAACGCCGACGAGGACTACGAGGAAGGGCGCGGGCTCATCGAGCAGGGAGCCCCCCTGCCTTGACGCCCGAACGAGCACCCCTCCCACCGCCGCACCCGACGCTCCGGGTCTCCGTGGTCGTACCCGCCCGTAACGAGGAGGCGCTCATCGGCTCCTGCCTGACCACACTCGCGCAGCAAGAAGGGGTCTCTGCCGAAGGGTACGAGGTCCTGCTCGTCCTCGACCGTTGCACGGACCGTACAGAGGAACGCGCACTGGAGGTCGCCGCGCAACACCCGGACCTCCGACTATATCTGCTCGAAGGTCCGGGCAGAGGGTCGGGTCATGCACGCAGGGTCGGTATGGAGGAGGCGTACGCGCGGCTGCTCTCTCTCGAACGTCCCACCGGGCTCATCGCTTCGACGGACGCCGATACCGTCGTAGCACCGGACTGGCTAGCCGCGCAGCTCGAAGCGTCGGCACAGCCGGCAGCGCTACATGAGTCTACTCGCCAGAGGGGACGAAGGTAGGTCCGAGCACTGGCAGTTCTCCGGAGCGTCGCTCGCCCTGACAGCCGAGGCTTACGGCGAGGTCGGGGGCCTCGAACCACAAGTTGCTTTGGAGGACGAGCAACTGGAGCAAGCTCTGACCCAGCGCGGCATCCGCATCGACCGGCTTCTCGGCGTTCGGGTAACGACCTCGGCACGGCTCCTCGGCCGCGCCGAGCGAGGCCTCGCCCGTGACCTCGCCCGGGCAGCCAGTCAGCTCGTCAGCCGATCGACCGTCGGCGAGAACAAGAAGCTGATAGGCTGAAGTCTCGACCAGCCGACAAGCTCTCTAAGCCTTCTCCTCTCGATACTCCTGGATGTCCTCGTACACCTCGTCCGGGAACTGCAGCTCGTTGTAGACGTTGCAGGCATCCGGGTCGTCGGGGACCGGGCAGATCTGGAAATCCTGCTCCTTCTGCCACTGGAGTACCTTGTCGCGACGGGGCGGGCTGTAGCCCTTCTCCTCGACTTGCTGGACCATCGCCCGGACCTCCTGCTCGTCGGCGTCGTGGTCCTTCGTCAAAAGCTCGACGAGCTCGTCGTTGTCCACGAAGTGGCGCGCTATCATGGCGAACGTCAGCCGGCCGTAGTGGCCGATATCCTCTCCGTTCTCCAGGGCCTCCAGCATGTGGTTCATCATCTGGCTCTGCTTCAGATCCTCCACGGGCATAACCGTGCTCCTCTCTTTGTTTGCTCGGGTTAAGGATAAGAACAAACGCCTAAAAAACCACCCCCAACGCGACCGAAGAACACGCTTTTCGGCTTCCCGGACCCGATGGCGCTACCGTCCTTGGATAGATCGCTTACCTCCGGTGCAAGAGAGAGGGAGAGGAATATGGGCAGGAGGAGACGGCGGAAGAACTACGGGAAGATGGTAT
>JAIVIG010000068.1 GCA_020200675.1 Actinomycetota bacterium | reverse complement strand
GTGCTCCTCTATCACGCTGGGCTGGCCTGGATCCCGGGCGGCTTCCTTGGCGTCGAGGTCTTTTTCGTCATCAGCGGCTACCTCATCACCTCGTTGCTGCTGACGGAGTGGCGCCAGCGGGGCCGCATAGATCTCGCGGGCTTCTGGCTGCGGCGTGCCCGCCGGCTGCTCCCCGCGCTGTACCTGTTGCTCGCGGTTACGCTAGCGTTCGCCGTCGTGTTTCTGCCCGAGGAGGTCGCGGGGCTGCGCGGCGACGCGATCGCGGCGTTCGGATACGTGATTAATTGGTATCTCGTGCTCGGCCAGGAGTCCTACTTCGAGACCGTAGGCCGGCCTTCACTGCTGCAGCACCTTTGGTCGCTCGCGATCGAGGAGCAATTCTACGTGCTGTGGCCGCTGCTGTTCGCCGCCGGGATAAGCTTCGGGATAAAGCGCTGGCGGCGCCGTCGCTTGCTGCTCGCCGCGCTCGTGGGCGCGGCGGCGTCGGCTTTGCTGATGGCGTTCCTCTACCGTCCCGACGTAGATCCCTCGCGGCTCTACTACGGTACTGACACCCGGGCCGCCGGGCTCCTCATCGGGGCCGCGCTCGCCTTCGTGTGGGCGCCGGGGCGGGTTCCGGACTCGGACAGGATGGACTGCCTCGCTGCTGCCCGGCATATCTGGCCTCATAACAACCGGTGGTTGGGACGGCTCCGGCGTCGGTGGAGCTGGATCGCCCCGCTCTTACTCGACGCCTTGGGCCTCGCCGCCCTGGGCGGGCTCGTCTGGTTCTGCCTCCGGCTCGACGAGACTCAGCCGTTTCTCTTCAGAGGCGGCTTCGCGTTGGTCGCGCTCACTACCGCCGTGCTCATCATGGTCGTCGTCCATCCACGCGCACGCCTCGGCGCGGGTCTTCTGGGGCGGTGGCCGCTGCGCTGGCTCGGTCTGCGGTCTTATGGCATCTACTTGTGGCACTGGCCCGTCTTCATGGTCACCCGGCCCGAGCTCGACGTGCCCATCGACGGGTTGCCGCTGCTGGCCTTGCGGCTGGCGACGACGGTCATGCTCGCGGCTCTCTCCTACCGCTACGTCGAGACACCGATCCGCCGCGGTGCGCTCGGGCGGGCCTGGAAAACGCTCAGCGGGGCGCGAGAGGCCCCGCGCTGGCAGCGTGCCGGGTGGGCCGGGGCCGTTGGGACGGGAGTGGTGTCATCCGTAATGCTCGGCGTGGCCCTGGCAACCGCCCAACCTCCGGCCACGCCTTCCTACCTCTCCGTGGAGGCGGTCCATACCGAAGCTCCGGCCGCCCCGCTCGAAACTCCGGATACCAGGGCTTCAGCTACCAAGCCCGAGACCAAGCTTACCGGGGCTCTGGACACCAGGCCCGGAACCTCTGAGTCGACGACCAGGACGACTCCCAGCGGCGCACCCGCCGGTGTGCCCGCGCCAACGGGTCGGGTCACGGCTATCGGTGACTCGGTGATGGTCGGCGCCGCCGGAGAGCTCGTGCGAGCCCTCGGCAACCCCGAGATCGACGCGGAGGTCAGCCGCCAGGCACCGGCCGCGACCGAGATCCTGCGTAAGCGCCGCGCTGCCGGTCAACTCGGCGACGTCGTGGTCATCCACATCGGCAACAACGGACCCTTCAGCGCCGAGCAGTTTGACGAGCTGATGCGGGTGCTCGAGGGCGTGCGCAGGGTCGTGTTCGTGAACGTAAAGGTCCCGCGCCACTGGGAACAGCCCAACAACAGCGTGCTGGCCGACGGGGTGCAGCGGTACCCGAACGCCGTGCTAGTCGACTGGCATGCCGCCAGCGCCGGCCACCCCGAATTCTTCGTGGAAGACGGACACCACCTCCAGATCGAAGGCCAGCGAGTCTACGCCGACCTGATCGCCGCTCACCTCGAAGCTTCTTAGGATGGGACGGTTCACGCCAGAAGTGCGAGCGAAAAGGCTTGCTGTACAGAATCTCGTGAGTCGTGTTCTTTCTCGACTCCTCGGTAGTTCACTCCAGCTTCCCCGACGCGCTAAAGGAGGGAGCCGCCGACGTTAAACTGTATCGGACCCGACTCTTCGACGACGCGTAGCCTCTCGTCTTTCTCCACCTTCGGGAGCAGCGCTTCGGAGACTTGCATCCGTCGAAGTCTTAGCGTGTTCTTTATGCGTACGAGGCGAGCGTCTCCGGCCGGCCCTTCTCTGTTGACGGTAGGCCCGTTGTCACCAAAACTGTCACCAAGAGGCGAGAGCGGAGACCCCGGACGGGACTTCGTTGCGCGAGCGAAACCCCCGCTTTTGCGGGGGTTTCTTCGTGTGCCGGAGGTGGGACTCGAACCTATACGAGGTTGCTCTCACCGGATTTTGAGTCGTGCTGAGCGTATTCCACCCTGTCCCAGCACGTCCGTATATATCCGCTATTTGCAGGTATTTTGCAAAATATCCGATGGCAGCTCGTCCACCGCGTACTGGCCTGTACTGGCCCGGTTGCAGTACGGTTGCAGTACGCTGCGCCTCGCACAGTGGGCTGCTTGGCACCCGGAATTTGACGCTTCTTCGGTTTCCGGTACGTAAGTCCAGCTACACATCGTAGCATCCAAGTAGCCGCAAGCGAACGCAGGAGGGTTACGTGGAAGAGCAGCGACACGAGTATCTGAAGGTCCCGGAGGTGGCGGAGATACTGCGGGTGGCCCGTAGCCGCGCCTACGAGATGGTCGCCGACGGTGAGATCCCGGCGGTCAAGATTGGACGTAGCGTGCGAGTCAGCCGCAAGGAACTCGATCGTTGGCTCGAAGGGCATCGCTACACAGAAGCCGCTCGGGAGTAGATAGGCAGTGCGGAGAAGGCTTGGGATCGAGAAACAGGTCGGGCAGGACCTACGCTGGCGCTATCGCTCTCGCCCTAGCCGTTCATGCCGACGAACTGCTCGACGATCATCTGGAGCACGTCCTCGCACGCTACCTCTCCGGTTGGCAGTCGGACGTTCTCGCCCAGCACACTCGCTTGGAGGTGGTGCTTCGGATGGCCCTCTAGCTGCTCCGTATCGTGCATGTCGTAGCGCACAAACCAGCCGTCCGGGCGCTGGTAATGGTACTTGTACCGGAGGAGCGAGTCGGTCTCTGTCGACCATCTTTCATAGACGACAAGGAACGACTCGTCCAGGAACACTATGCCGCTGGGAGGGTTGCCCGGTTTCACGATCTGCGACTCCCCGGCGACGATAATGAACTCGTCCCGCTTGGCCGGCGCGGGGTGCAGGTTTGGGCTCTTGCTCCTCAGCTTGTTCTGATAGGGCTGGCTGGAAAGGATGCGCCACAGCTCCGACAGCCTGTTTCGGTAGGAACGCCCCTCGGCCAAGGGCCGCTTCTAGTCGCCCTGTTCGAGGGCCTCTTGCGCTTCCAGGAAGGAGATCCATATGTCGCCTTCCTCGACGCTGCGGGCGCGCGGTTCTCCAGTTTCCCAGGCTCGTCGGAACTCCTCGGAGTCCATGCCGTACTCTTCCTCGAAAGCTTCGAGGTTCCGGCCAACCACGTCGAGCGACGGCTTGGGCCACTCGGGATAGAAGAAGTGCACCAACACATCGTCCACCGGGACCCAGCGGGCCTCGAACGAGTCTCCCTGCCGGGGCTTCGAGGCCAACCACTCCTCCATCTCGGCCCGCGTGGTTTGCAGACGCGCGCCCGAGATGTACCAACGGCTCGGTCCGAGGCTGGCTTGGACGTTGAGGACTCTGCGGATCTCGAATCCGTTCTCCTGGTAGAAGGCCCTGCTCACCTCCCCTTCCTGATCGACGAGCTCGAGGAGGTTTTTCACACTCTCCGGAGTTAGCGGCGTTGCGAAGTCGCTGACGCGCTGCGCAACCCAGCCTGAGCGGATTGCCTTGAGGACGTGATTGATCTCCCTTAGGTCCTCGTCCTCAATCTCCTCGGGGTAGACGATCTCGGCACCGGTCGCCCGACCGATCTCGTCCAGGGCCTCCAGGAGACGTAGCCTGTCCTCTACCTCGCTCTTCCCGACTGGATCCAGGGGTAAAGGAAGCTCCAGGAGCTCAAACTTCTCTTCTTCTGGCTCCAGGCGCGTTAGGTACAGGGTCCCCTCCTTCCGATAGAGCGCGCTCAGGAAGCGCGCGTAGGAGAGCGCTCTGTCCACCGGCAGGCCAGCGTAGCGCACGTCGAGGTTGAGCGTAGCTTGCTCGTCGGGTCGAGCGTTCAGCACTAACCTAATGCCCTGTGTGCCGTCGGGGGTTCGCAGGCGAAACTCCGGGACCGCTTCGGGGTCGTACTCCAGGGGCACGTCAAGAGAAGCCGTTTCGCCTCCACCCTCCACGGTGAGGCGGCAGCGCACGGGTCGGGTCAGCGAGAGCGCTTCCTCGACAACGTGCCGAGCCAGTGCTGGTGGCAGCGCGGACTCGAGGTGCGTTGGTTCCTCAACGGGCGAGAGGTCCCGAAAGGTCACTAAATGCCCGTCCTCAGGCCCTTCGGGCGCAACATTGAATTCTCCGAGCGGAACCTCTAGCTGCGCGATCATGGCTAGATTCTAACCCAGTCGCGGACCTTGGCTCGACGGCAGCACGACAAGAGACTACCTTACAATCAACTGAATACTTTCGTGCGAAGGTCAAAGTGGCGCAGGAAGAGAGCGGACAGGAGGGCGAATGACGGTCGAAGACATGCCAACCTCTGGCGGAGAGTCGCAACACGAGTACGGTCCCCGCTTCTTTGCCGTGGGGGAGGAGCCTTACTGCGTCTGGGACTGGAATCTCTCTCAGCGAAATCTCGAGTACCTGGAAAGCCTCGACCCCGACTACTTCGACTACGTCGGGAGAGCCAACGCCCCACACTTGGAGGCTGACGACCCGAAGGAGCGTAGGCGTGCGGCCACCGCGATCCGCACCGCCTACCATCATGGACTCGAGTCTTTCTTCGCGCTCCTCTTTGCGGCGCTGCAAGCCCCGTTCTGCGTAGTCGGCTGGATGCAGGTCTACTCGCCGGCCGAGCTCCGGGAGCTGGTTAGGGCTGTAGATCCGGGCCTCTGGGGGCGCGACGAACGGAGAAAACAGGTACGAGCGTACCGCGACCGTCTGCTCCCCTACGTGTGGGTGAGGCCGAGGTCTTTTCTTTACTGGGAGGGGATCTCTAAGGCCATCCATCGTCCGGCCGGCGATAACGAGGACGTGAAGAAGACCCAAGAGCTTTTCGCAACCCTCTGGGGCCGCTTTGCTAAGGACCTGGTGAACGACGCCTTCGTCTCCGAGTACAACAGCATAAAGCACGGTCTGAGGACCGGGTTCGGCGGCTTCTCCATGGTGATTGGCCCCGAGGCCGTTCCGGGCGAACCCGCGCCCCCTGAGGCCATGCACTCGCTTGGCGGGAGCGAACACGGCTCGTCATTCTTCATGCCGCGCACCTTCGTAGAGTACCCGGGGGCGAAGGATAAGAGGCCGAGGCTCGGACACGGCCGAAACAAGCAGTTCCACTACAGGTTGAGGCGGCAGGCTCTCAACTGGGACTCCAAGAGCTTGTGCGATGCTCTTACCCTAATCACTGCCTCCATTTACAACGTGCGCACCTTCGTCTTGTGGGTGAACGGGGTCGATCCGACCGGCCTGCGGTTTTGCGTTCCCGACGAAGAGGCATTTACTGGGCCGCTGGGCCGACCTTCGGGAATCAGATCTTCGGATATGGATGCTGTCGTGCTCAAGAGCAATGTCCGCCTGCTTGAAAGGGAGGAGCTAGCGGCCGAGGTGAAACAAGAGATCAACCACCTGCGCGAGCGTCTCGATCCTTCCGTCCAGCCCGACTAAGAGGCCGCGCCAATAGGCTGGAAACTTTTTGCACTTGACGTCCCTCTGGACGCTCATACCAAGTACGTCTGTATAATGGTGCATTATGCCAAAGACCATAAAGATCGTTCCGCATCTGGGCTCCGAAGAGTTGGAGAGCCGTTACCGCAAGGCTCGCGATCCGGTCGAGCGCAGCCAC
>JAIVIG010000067.1 GCA_020200675.1 Actinomycetota bacterium | reverse complement strand
CGGCCTCCTACTTAACCAAGGTGTGTCCACTACCATTGAAGATGATGACACTGACCGCCACCTGGCGCATCTCTTGAGGGGACCTGTGCCCAGAGCACTAGGGGACTGGACACCTCTATTCACGAACTGCCTAGAAGATGTCTTCTAGGCAATAGAGTGAATAGAGAGAGGCACCACCTCATCCTTTTTCATACTTTAGGGCGGCCATAATCCTACTTTCGGTGGATGAGGTTATACCCTGACTTATGTAGGGTGCTTGGGATGACAGGTACAAGCGGTCATATGCGGATCGCTAGAGCAAGGAGGAGGTCGTTACACGCTATGAAGCGCAGAATTTTGCTTCTGTCGGTAACCGCTATGTTGGTAGTGATGATGGTGGCCACTAGCGCGTTGCCAGCTTTGGCTCAGCCGCGCACACCAAGTTGTGATTGGTACCCCATTTCGTTTGAGAGGCGGGCCCATAATGCGACGGCGTGGTATGCGTACTGGTGCCATTGGCCGGGCTACGGATGGTACCTCCACGCTTGGTGGAGCAAGAATACTGGCACCATCTGGGTAGGCTAATCACATCTGCAGGAATAGCGTTTTCAGGGCGAACCCTTAAAGGGGTCGCCCTCCGTTTGTTGCGGCCATGTCCTCCGAGTTTCCGAGAAGCCCTCCTCTCGGCATCTCGTGAATAGAGGCAACCTGCCCCTGGGGGTTTTAGGAACCCGCTCCCCAAAGGGGTAGTTCTATGGAGGCGGGAGCGGGCTCCCCATGATCATACGAAACCCGCGCCACTTCCGCATACCCACGGCCCCTAGTGCTTTCCCCAACTACCATACCTGGACCCACTCGACGGCCTGCCACCGATCAGTACCGTTAGGGACGCCCCCGCTTTGACACTAAGCGTCCGATGGTAGTATAGTGTTAACGATTGTTAATAGGCGAGAAGGTTGTTGAGTGGCCTTGTTGCGGAGCGGAAGGGGAGCGCGTTGAGGAAGTTCATGATAATGGCCATGGTGTTGGCGATGACTTTGGCGGTCGCGATACCGGCCCTGGCCCAGGTCAGCCAGGAGGGCGAACAGGAGACAGAGAGCGGCGACGTCGACCAGTCGTTCGAGGTCACTAGCGAGGGCGATAACTCCAGCCAGTGCGCCAACGTCCAGGGCGCGGCCCAGACCGGCAACTCCCAGAACCAGCTCGACCTGGTGCAGGATGACTCGGAGGCCGACGACTTCGAGTTCGACGAGGTCGGTAGCTCGATCGACGAGAGCCCCACGAACACGGCGACGTGCGACCAACAGGTCAACCAGGCCGCTTCGGCGTCGGCCTAGAAGGGCCGCTCGCTCTAAGCGCGAGGTTCTCATGAGGGGCCGGGGCATCACAGCCCCGGCCCCCTCTCATGCCCCGAGTTTCCGAGAAGCCCTGAGGCTGTTGAAAAACTCCTTCATGTCCTTCTCTGGCCCCCATTCGGGAGCTGAGAGCGGCTTGAAGTGCCGTTTTTGGGTTTATTGAGCCCGGTTAGGGAGCATTGGTCGGTCCGACGGCGACTTTTTCAACAGGCTGGTGATCTTCTCGGAAACTAGCCACCCCTGTTGATACAGCATCCTGCATGAGTATTCGGCCCGCGTTACGAGCGATAGCAAGGCTAAGAAACGGTAGTACCGATCTCGCCGGATGCGAGGGCTAAACACCTGCGAAGGCGAGCGCCGGGGAGCCGAGGCAGCAGCCATCTCCCTCGGCGTGCCCGTTTTTTATGCAGGGAGATGAATTGCCGCCAAATCATATTCTCGGAAACCCTTATTCAGCTTTGCGGATCGTTATGCGTTGGGACCGGGGCTAAGCGCCGTTTCGGGTCCCGTTAGGCAAGGTAGTCGAAGCATCTTGCTACGCGTTCGGATAGATATTCACTCGAAGCCGAAGAAAAACCTATACAGCCACCCGCACAAGCAAGCCCTCGCGACCCTTACGGAGACGCGCTCCCGCCCCAGCGAACCGCCCGTCCTTCCGAGCGCCTAAAGGTGTGCCAGCACATACACCCTCATGAGGTCACCTTCACTATCAACCTCAAGAGGCTCAAGCACAGCAACACAATTCCGAAGGCCCACAGCATCATCCACGACCAGCGCGACGCGCCACGCTTCCGCTCTCGCTCAGCAACAAGCAAGGTGAAAACACCCAATACGACACCTAACGCCGCGTAGACCAGCAATAACATCGAACCACTCATGTATATGCCCCTGCCCCTTCTCGTCTACGGTCCGAAGAAAAACCTATACAGCCACGAGCGGCGCTGTACGTGCTCCTGTGCCTCTAGGGGGGTAGGAGTACCGGACTGGGGCTCGGACGCACTCTCGGGGGCAGCTCGTGGTTCTGGCGGCGGTTTCCGCGCCTCCCGGAGTTCGGCCTCCAATCTATCGGCCCGCTCTCGCTCACGAGCGAGTTCCTCCCGCAAGGTACTCTCCGCCTGTGCGGTCAGCTCGAGCCGCGTGCGTAGCTCGGCCTCAGACGCGGATCTCTCAACTAACTCCGCGGTGAGATCGCGGAGCATCCCGGTGATCTCACCCGCGGGTATACCACTGGTTGCGGCTCCCGCGGCTTCTTCGCGGTTCCTAGTGCGGTTACTCCGCGGAGGTCCGCGGCGGTCTCGGAGAGCGTACACGGAGTCGATGGATACCGAATAGGTCTTTTGTATGCCCTCTCCCTCGGACCTGGCCTCAATCTCTCCACGCTCGATGTA
Source organism: Actinomycetota bacterium (assembly GCA_020200675.1). Classification (GTDB taxonomy): domain Bacteria; phylum Actinomycetota; class Rubrobacteria; order Rubrobacterales; family Rubrobacteraceae; genus Rubrobacter_F. The sequence continues at coordinate 6,139 of JAIVIG010000067.1, read as the reverse complement.
AGCGCGGATAGTCCGCGGGTTCACCCCAAGGGCCTCCGCGGCTACTTTCGTGGTCACCCAACCGGAGCCTCCGCGGTCGACCGCAGAGTCCCGCTCGGGGCTGTCCGCGAGATCTCCGCGGACACTCTCTATCCGCTCATCCTCCACGGTGGGTAGTCTACCCCCGGACCGGGGCTCGGCCTTGCACGCTACACCCCAAAAAGAGGAGCCCCCATGTACTGGTACAACCCCAAGACCCGGGAGATGGAGGACGTACCCGCCCCGAAAGACGACGCCGGGGCCCTCGAGATGCTCGACGGACACCCGAACTCCGCGCAGTTCACTGCGGAGTACCGGGGGTTGCGCACGATGTACCACGGTATCGAAGAGTCTTTGAAATTCACGGGGGACACGTTCCGGATGGTGCATCGAGAAGAGGAGCCGTCTGAGTAGGAGAACTCTCCCCGGGCAAGAGCCGCGCGAGCGGGGCTTCTGGCGGCGCGTGGCGGCCTGGTTTGGGTTCGGGGAGCCCCGATCCACGCGGGGGCGGACCGGGGCTAAAACGGCGGGGGAGAAGGGCCTCCTAAGCCTTTTACGTCGCTTCCCTGGCGTGGTTGTTGCTAGAACCGCGATGCTGCGGAGTAGGACGTCGGCCGGGCCTCCGCTTCGGCACGCCTGGCCTCGACGAGCTCGTCGGCCTCCCTTGCCAACTCCTCTGCGGCCCGGTCGCGGTCTTCTACAATGGCCGAGAGCCTCTCCTGGTGCTCGGCCGGGCCGTAGAACGGCGTCCCGTCGGGGCGGTAGAGCTCGGCCTCCGCTCTTTGCCGTCGACGGGAAATCTCCTGAGCTTTGTTCGTGATGTCTTGTGCGTTCATACTTCTCCTTCTGTCTCGTCGTCTTCCTGGTAGGCCCTCGCCCACTCTTCGCCCAACTCCTCGGCCCTCGCCAGTCTTCTCCGGGCATCATGCTCCCACCCGTCGAGCACCTCCTGCGCCTCATCTGCCTGCCAACCGGGGCTCTCCCTCAACGCGGCCACGAGCCCGCCACCGGCGGCAATCTCGATGTCCATCTCGCGCAGGTGCAGGACCTCCTCGGAGGCGTACGGGGGTAGCGGGCGGCCAGCTGCCCTGGCGCGGTGGCGCTCGACGGCCGTGCAAAGTACCCGGAGCCCTATAGTGGAGACCTCGCCCCGTTCGCCGGGAGGCGCTCGGGCCTCGAGCCGCTCCAGGCGGCGCCCTAGCGTACCCATGTTCTGCCTCCTCCTCTCTGCTCGGTGGCCTGCTCCAAAGAGGCCAGCCTCTCCTCGAGCTCCTCGGTTTCCCTAACGCGCCTTTCGATTTCTATGAGCCGGGCTCGCGTGTTGAGGATCTGGTTCACCACCACGGCGTTTGCCCGCTCCACCGTTCCGTCGAGGACGCCGGCGGCGAGGTCCTCTAGCTGGCCCTTGAGTTTCCGTATCTCGGTGGTGGGCTTGCCCCTACCGCCACGGGATTGCCCCCTACGGCGCTTGTCGGCGTTCTTCGGGTTGTGGGCCCAACAAAGCCCCTGCTGCCCTACTGCGGGCAACGTACAGGGCTCTCCGTTGCGTTTGGTCGCGGCGCATTGGCCGTTCAACTAAGCACCCCCCTCCCCCGGGTCCTCGAGCACCGTCCGGACGGTCCTCTCGGCCAGACCAGTGGAACTGGCGATAGCCGCCGGCCCGAAACCCTCCGCGTCGAGCTGCAGAACACGGGCCGTGAGCGTCCTGGCGCGGCGGGCGATCGCGCGGCGGCCGATGTGGCCGATGACCGCTCGGCGTTGTCTGCGCGTGGTCCTAATCATTCACCAGCTCCAAGGAGCACGAGGCTCCCTCGGGTTCGTTTAGTCTTTGGGCTTTCCTGCGATGCCGTGCGGCGAGCTCGGCGGCCGTCTGCTCGAGGCGCTCGGCCTGGTCGATATGCCAGGCGTACCAGAGGGCGCGATTCTCTCGCCGGCGGCGTTCGTGGAAACGGCGCACGCTCTCGGCATACCCCGGCTCCAGCTCGTCCGGGTCCTGCTCGCCCTTGCGGGCCCGGCGCTCGATGAGCGTGTCCAGCTGCGCTTCGGCGTCTACGAGGTCCACCTATCGGGCTCCCCTCTTATCGGTTGTAGTGACTTCACTAATACTGGAATCAGAAGTTTTCCGGCCCGCCCCCTCGTACACCTTGAAGTCCCGTGGCCACGCCTCGCGCCAGGCACCATGAAAGAAGCGGGCCTTATCCGTGTGGCGCTTGACCATCGGGTCATGACCCGGAGGTGCCGGCGGGGTTACGGGGTCCTCTACCGGGCCTAAGACCTCGCGGGCCAGCTTGCGCTCCTCGCTTATCCGGCGAAGCTTGGCACCGAGTCCGCCACCAGAAGGGGTTGCCGGCGGGTGCGGCGTCACGTCCCCGGAGAGCGTGCGCAGTATCTCTTGCTTGTGTTCCTTAAGCTGGGCGAGGACCTCGGGCGTAAGGGTCTTCTTCGGTCCCCGGCCCCGGAGCTCGTCGCCTTCTCTCCACAGCTTAACTCCGCGCCCGGTTAGGTCCTCTAGCAAGGCAGCGCCCGTCTTAGACCGAACTCCACCTCGTCGTCTTCTTCAACATCCTCGCCTGACGGTTCTGACGGTTCTGACAGTTTTTCTAGAACCTCTACGTATTCGCCGTCAGATGACGGCATGTCAGCAATGACAGCAATGACAGCGTTTACGGGAGCCCGCCACCGCTCGGGATCGTCTTGCCCCTGTGCGTAGTAGTGCATGACGCTCTTAACCACAGACTCGATATCTTGGTCTCCGTTGCGGTAGTGCTCCAACGCTTTTTTCGGGGCGTTGCCGTACTCCAACGCCTGTCTTACACGCCCTTGCAATTCATCCTCGTTGGGCCCGGCTTCTTCTTGCCCAGCCCCGTGTCTGCGGCGGTCCCGCTGCTCTTCGACCGACGCCGATTCTCCAGGTTGGAGGTCGAATGAGGCGGGACCGGCTGACCCATCTGACCCATCTGACCCCGATTTGCTGTTCTCTCTTCGTGAGGGTTTTTTTGAACCCGGGATGGTCACTTTAGCGTCAGTAGGGTCAGAATCCCTGCTAATACGCGATTTCCAAAGGGTCAGTAGATCAACCCCACGCCACCGGTGGCCGCCGCTTGTGCCTCCCTTGTAACGGATAAATACCCCACGTTCGGTCAGCCGCCGGCCGAACTTGCGCTGGGTTTCTTGCTGCTCCCCGGTGTCCGTGCACCACTGGGCGTACGCTTCGTAGAGCTCCCGCGCGGAGACGTTCTCCTCCGGTCCGAGCTTACAGCACTCGTCGAGGAACGCCCCCAACACGTCCATCTCTTCGCGGTACTCCCCGGTGGCCTGGCGTACTTCCTCTGGTGCCCGGAGGCCGTCGAGCCGCCACTCGAGACAGCCCTCCACCGTCCAGGCCAGGATCCCCGGCAACTCCGCCCTAAGCTTCTCGGGGAGCTTCTTATCCTGCTCCTCGGGCGGAATGGTCTCGGTGAAGGGGATCAGTCGGATTCGCCTCCATATGGCGTTGTCCGTGCCCCGTACCTCCGGCTTGTGGTTTGTGGCGAGGAACACGGTATGGGTCGGGTCGAACTCCCAGAAGTCCTGGCGCATCCGGCGGGCCCGCACCCGGTCCCCTCCAGTGAGCTGTTTGACGAGGCTCTCCGCAAACCGCCGGCCATCCTCTACTTCGATGGAGGCCACCAGGCGCATCCCGAAGAGGTCGGCGAGCTCTGTGGGGTGCGCGCCACGCTTCGAGATCAGGAGGTCCGGAGCTGCTTGGATCCCATAGTCGCCGAGGGCCTCCAGGAGGGCGTTCAGGACCGTGCTCTTGCCATTTGCCCCGGTCCCGTAGAGGACGGGCAGGACGTGCTCGGAGACGTCTCCCGTGAGCGCGTAGCCGCACAGCCTCTTGAAGAACCCCCGCACGTCCTCGCTCGGCAACACGCGCTCGAGGACCTCTTCCCAATGCGGCGCCGCTGCCATCGGGCCGTACTCGACCGGGGCGATCTTCGTCACGAGGTCGGCGCGGTTGTGCTCCAGGAGCTTGCCGGAGCGGAGGTCTATCGTCCCGTTCAAGACGTTCAGTTTCCACGGGTCGGCGTCGAGTTCTTCGGGGAGTATGGACACCTCCGGCTTGGCGAGCTCCACCATCGCCTTGATCTTGCGCTCTGATTCCGAGCTCATGGCGTGCTTGGCGAGAGCCTTGCGGGTCTCCTCATCCCGGGCTGCCGCCGCCTCCTGGTAGATTCTCGACACCGTAGCCTTGGCCCGTTTGAGGACCTCGCCGCGGTCGTCAACGAGCCAGTTACGGCCGGTCCAGACGAGCCAGCGTCCCCACGGATAGCAGTAGCGGAGATCGCCCCCCTCCCACGCTACGAGACGCCGGGAGTTTCCGAGGTCCGTCGTGTTGAAGGTCTCCGCCGTCTCGTCGTCCAGGCGCCCGGACCAGTCCCAATACTTGGCGATGCGCCCCCTGAGACCCGCCACTAACTCCTCGAGCCGCTTTCCCCCGGTCGCGGGTTTATTGTCGCGGAGCCGTTCGGAAGTGTCCGCGACGATGCCCTCGAGATCTCGGTGGGCTTCCCTCCTGGCCTTCTCCGAGCCTCCGTACCCCTTGGCGTCCCACCCCGCCTTTAGGATCTTCTGTACTCTCTCCTCCGAGAGTCCGCGCCGGAGCAAGAAGCCGGTTATGGCGAGGGCCAGCTCGTGGCGGCCTCCCCCACCTTCCGCCCTGGTTTTCGGCATGCGGCGAGCTATCAGGGCGGCCGTGGCGAGCTCCCGGCACCGAATGAGTAGATCTTCCGGCCCTAGCTTCGCTGGAGCATGGCCGTTCCTTGTCCACTGGTATTGCTCGCCGCTCGGGTGTGTCGAGGGCGGGACCAGCGTGTGGTGACCCGTCGAGCGCAGCTCGAGGATCATGGAGTTGTCGAGGTCCGTGAACGTCGTGTGTTTGGCACCCTCGCAGGTGAACCACCTGTGACTCTCCGGCGTGCTCTCCCGGCCGCTGGCCAGGGTCGGGGGCAAGAATCGACTGGCGATCTCGAGGGCCTCTCGCACGTCCAAATCCGCGCATATCAACCACCCGGAAGGCTCTCCGCAGTGCAACCCAACGTTCTGCCCATTGGTGAAGTATCGCGGGATGTCTTCGAGGCCGATCCGGAGGTCCTGCCAAGAATCCCGTCCGGGGCTCTTCTCGCCGGCGGGTACGGGGATCGGGGCCCAGCCTTGCTCGATGTACCGGGCGGCTGCCTTCGCGCTGCTCATGCGATCACCAGCGTTGCTCAATACTTCCATGCGCTATAATGCCTCCTAGATGTGGTTTTCGGGAGCCTTGGTGTCGTGGCCGGGCTCCTTTTTCTTTGCTCTTAAACATCGAGCTTCATTGGGATTAGAGCCTCTTCGTACAGCTTCCTGCAGCGCCTCTCGTCCGCCTCGGTAAACTTGGCCGGCTTCTCGACTGCTTCTACGTCGAGGCCGGTTTTAGGAACCGTTCCTGCTTCCCGAGAGAACATTACGGCGCGGCATTCGCTGTCGGATTATCCCGGCCAGCTCGCATTTCCGCGTTTTGCTTCCTGCGCAATGCCACCTCGTCTACAGGGAGCATGCCGTAGGCGGCTTCGATTGAGGCCCGGTGCGCGGCCACAAGCCTCCTCTCTGCGGCCGCTGCCTCGTCTCCTATGGGGGTACCAGGCCTAATAGCCACGCCCTGATCGCGCAACTCTCTCAGCGCTCTATGCAGCTCTGACATGGCCTCCTCGAGGCCCTCGTCCGCCTTGCGGAACGCATCGGCTTCGAAAGTTCGCGCGGCTGCCACCGCCTCCAACCGCTTCGAGATGTGCGCGTATGCTGCGAGTTGGTCGCGGACTATGCCGAGTGCGCGCCGCTCCTCCTCGAGGACGTCGTTAAACGACAGCGGCGCTTGCGCTTTTGGGGAGATTTCACTCTCCTCTATAAACGCCCGGAGGCCGGTCTCCGGGATGCGGTAGTCGCGTCCAGGCTTATAGGCTTTGAGTCTGCCCGCCTTGATCCACCGACGAACAGTGCGCTCACTTACACCCATCAAGCCCGCGACCTCACTTAGTGACCGGGTTTGGTCCTCCACTTAGGCTCCTTTGCGGACATATATTGACATTGTCGGTATTGTCCTATAAGC
>JAIVIG010000066.1 GCA_020200675.1 Actinomycetota bacterium | reverse complement strand
TAGTAGGGACGTACGTTTCGAGAGAGCGGCCACAGGGTGAACCTGTACTCTTTCTCTGAGGTTATCGAGTGTGTCGTAGCATTGCTCCCGTTGCGCTTCCCAGTAGCCTTTGAGGGAAGATGGCGCGAACTTCACGGGTCGCAGTATGGAGGGGGCTAAGGTTGCGACATTCCTAGCCCTTTCCTACCCATTTATGTAGCAGTGTGTTTGCATACCGGGAGATGGCGAAGGCGGGCGCGCATTTGTGAGAATATGGTCCCCTTAGAACCGCTGCACCAGCGCTACCCCGACGATTATAAGCACGGCCCCGGCGAAACGCGGGATATTGAGTTCGTGTACCGGGACGCGAATCAGACCGAAGTGGTCGATCACGATTGAAGCTAACACCTGGCCGGCCAAGATCAATCCGACGGTCGTGGCGGCGCCGAGTCGGGGGATAACGACGATAGTCGCGAGTACGTATAACGCCCCGAGCAGTCCCCCGACCCACACCCACCAGGGAGCGTGGGCGACTGTCTCACCCAACGTCCACGACTCGCCCAATACCAACGCAACCACGACCAGCGCGAGCGTCCCGCCGAAGAAGGAGATGGTCGCCGCGACCGCAGGGCCGCCCACGAAGCCCCGCAGCACGGCGTTGATGCTGAATTGCACCGGCAAGGCCACTCCCGCCACGAACGCGAACAACAACAGAAGCCAAGTCACGCCCTTCATCCTCCGTTCCTCCTTCTCCTTTACCTCGACCTAGATAGCTTACGCGAAGAACGCCTGTGCCACTCCAAGCCGTTCTCGAGCCCTCGCTCGTAAAGATCTTCGAGGCTTGACAGCTCGTCCAGCTCCCTTGCGACGATGACCTTGCCGCAGATCGCGTGCTTTATTCATTCCGCGCTCCTCGCAGAACCGGACGAGGGCTTCGACCTCTTCCCGGGCGTAGTGGGCTTTGAGGCTCCCGGGCTTTTAGTAGACGCCGCTGTGGATGACCCCGCTGTTATGCCCTATCTGGTGCCGGGTACAGCCCGGTTCCTTCTCCAATACCAAGAGCCGCGAACTCGGGCGACGCCGCAGTAGGGCCCTGGCGGTCGAGAGCCCCACGATGCCGCCGCCGATCACGATTAGATCGTGCATAATCGCGCTCTTCGCGTACAGGATGCCGGGGGCGATCTCCTCGGGCGTCCCCTGACGTCCGAGGGGCACCACCTGCTGCACCATCGTTTCCTGGTTCTCGCGCCCGCCCATGAACTCGATGGCGGGCTCGTTGAAGGGGGTGTCGACCCAGCCCGGGCACACGCAGTTGGCGCGTATGTTGTCTGAAGCGAGCTCCGCGGCCAAGGCTCTGGTAAACGCGATGATCGCCCCCTTAGAGGCGGAGTAGGCGGTCATACCGGGCCCACCCTTGAGGCCGGCGAGCGAGGAGACGTTCACGATGGAGCCGCCTCCCCTCTCCCTGAGGTACGGCACGCCGTACTTGGCGCCCAGGAAGCAGGACCGTGGGTTCACGTGCATGAGCAGGTCCCACTCCGATTCGTCGAAGTCGGTGACCGCGCCGGAGCGCTGGGCGCCGGCGTTGTTGACTATGACGTCGATGCCGCCCATCTCATCGGCCGCCGCCTCCATCAGCGCCCGCATGTCCTCGGCTTCGGACACGTCGGTCCTCACGAACCGGGCCTCGCCGTTCGTGTCCTCGATCTCCGCGACCGTCTTTTGGGCATCGTCTTCGTTCAGGTCTGCGACGACAACCCGGGCTCCTTCCCGCGCGAAGAGCAACGCCGTCTCCCGCCCGATGTTCGTCGCGGCCCCTGTGATGATCGCCACCTTGCCCTCCAACTGCATCTTTCTACCTCCGAATTAGACTTGGGGAAGGGCCGCCACGGCCGCGGCGGCCACCTGGTCGTCCTGCTCGACGAGACCCCCTGCGGCGCCCACCGCGCCCGCGATCTGGTCTCCGACAAAGAGTGGTTTGCCGCCGGCGAAGGCCACCAAAGGTCGCCTGTGGCTCGTCTCGAGCCCGGCGAGGGGCTGCCCGGGTGCGGTCATGGCGGCGAGGGTGCCCGTATCCATCTGCATCGAGCAGGCCGTGTACGCCTTGGATATCGAAATCTCGATGCTCGCCAGCAGGGCGCCGGTTTGCCGGGCGAAGGCCACGAGCTCGCGGCCCTCGTCCACGACCGCGATGCTCGACGGGACGCCGATCTCGTCCGCCTTCCTTAGCGCCGCCTGAAGCACGTTTTGCGCCTGCTCGTAGGTTAGCGTGGCCATCCTGGTACCTCCCTTTCGGCCCTTCCCCTTTGCCCGAGGCTGCTCCCCGGGTCCCACCCCCCCATTATCGAAGACGCGCCGAGACCGGCGCAACCCGTACATCGTCCGCATCGGGCTTGACCCGGACCGCGGGCTCGGATATTTTACACCTCCGGTAACGATTGCTGCGTGGGGACAGCGGGACCATCATCGCGAAGGAGGAGGACGGGGTCTATGGTCGTGGTGCAGGTCGAGTGGTTGGCGGGCCGCAGCCCAGAACAGAAAGAGGCGCTGGTCGCGGAGATCACCGACGCCCTGAAACGCATCGGCGGTGCTGAGCGGGAGAACGTCCACGTCGTGCTGCACGACGTCCCGCCGTCGAACTGGGGCCGGGCCGGCGAGCTCGTCGAGCCGCCGCACGAGGGGTCCCGGGAGGATTCTACGGGAGATGCGGCTGCCGGGATCGAAACGGCGGACGGTAGGGGGGAGGAGCCCACCGCCCGCGCGACGTTGCCGGACTTGGACGGGGCGGCGCGGGTCTTCGACCTAGAGCAGCCGCGCGAGGAGGGCATGCCCGTCTTCCCCGCCCACCGCCCAGGCTACTCGTACCTGCTGCACCGCCACCACGAGGACGAGTACGAGGACACCAAGCCGCGCACCAGCGCCTCCGGCGTCATCATTTGCATGGAGCACACCGGCACCCATATAGACGCCCTCTGCCACCAGGCCGACGACCTGACGCTCCACGGCGGCGTACCCGTCGAGGGCGTACAGACGGGCAAGGGCTTCACCCGGCTCGGCGTGGAGGAGGTCCCGCCGATAATCGCGTCCGGCGTGCTGCTGGACGTGCCGGCGAGCAAGGGCGTCGAGGATCTGGAGCAGGGCTACGCCGTGACCGACGCAGACCTAGAAGAGTGTTGCGAAAGGCAGAACGTGACCGTGGAGCCCGGCAGCGTGGCGCTAATAAGGACCGGCAACGCCAATCGCTACTGGGAAGACCCCGAAGGATATCTAGCCGGCCCCGGCATGGCGGCGAGCGCATCCTATTGGCTTGCAGAGAAAGGGGTCGTGGCCGTGGGTGCGGACAACATGGCGTGGGACGTCATCGGGGCAGAGGATCCGGACCTCGGGGTGATTCTACCGGGGCACCTGATCCTGCTCGTCAGGAACGGCATCCACATCGTGGAGAACCTCCAATTGGAGGAGCTCGCCGCCGCCGGCCAACACCGCTTCTCCTTCTTCTGCACGCCCTTGAAGTTCGTCGGGGCGACGGGTTCTCCGGTCAGGCCCCTAGCGATCGTGTCCGGATGAGCAGTGGCCAAAGAAGCGACCTCGATGGGGGCACGTAGCTAGGAAACGGCTTAAGATTTGCCGGGGGAGCGGGAAAGGAGGCACACAGTGGAGACTACGAGCGGGATCGACACGACGGGGTTCATGTTCTTTTTCCTGGACGAGGCGGATACGGTCGAGGCCTTGGCGGCCCGGATCATTCCCGGCGGCGAAGAAGACCCGGGCGCCCGAGAAGCGGGGGTCGTGCACTACATAGACCGGGCCTTGGCGGGCCCCTACTTCGGGTGGCAGGCGGCCTACCGGGAGGGCGTGCGCACCCTCAACACCTACACCGCAGAAAGGTACGGCAAGAAGCTCTTCGAGCTCGAAGAAGAGGCCCAGGACGCCGTCGTCGGCGCCTTGGAGAGGGGCGAGATCCCCGGCTTTGGTGAGGGCTCGGAGGCCGGGGACTTCTTCACGACGGTGTGGGCCCACACCGTGGAAGGGATGTTCAGCGACCCGGCCTACGGCGGCAACCGTGACGCCGTCGGTTGGAAGCTCATAGGGTTCCCCGGCGCGCAGTACGGCTACAGCGCGGAGGAGATGCGCTACGGCAAGGACCTCTCCGAGAAGCCGCTCATGACGTTGGGGAACATCCAGAAGCTCGCCCGCGAGAAGCCGGAGTTGTTCTATCGCCGACCGGGACCGGACCCGTCGGTCCCCGCAGAAGAGACGCCGGAGATGCCGACGCGACCCGGAGAGCCCGAGAAACCGCCAGGGGGAGGCGGAGCTTAAAGAACCGAAGGGAAAGGAAAGAGGAAATGGCGAACAACAAGCACGCCGACGTCGTAATCGTCGGGATGGGCGCGGTCGGTGCGATCCTGGCGCGGGAGCTCGCCGAGGCCGGCTTCACGGTCCTTGGCATGGAGAAAGGCCCCTACTACCGCTCGGACGACTTCTGGACGAAGTTCGACGAGCTGCGCTACTCCACCCGCAGCGAGATGTCACCGACCATGGACACGGACCCCGTGACTTGGCGACCGAGCGCCGGCACCCCGGCCCAGGTCCTGCCGTGGGCCGTGGGCCCACAGCCCCTCAACCCGCTGTGGATGCCGCCATCCGTCGGCGTCGGCGGCGGCTCCATCCACTGGGCCGGCTGGGCGTGGCGCCAGCTCGAAGAGGACTTCCGCCAACGCTCGGAGTGGGCCGAGCGCCACGGCGAGGAGGCGTTCCCGGAGGGCTCCCGCGTCGTCGATTGGCCGATCAGCTACGACGACCTCGAGCCCTACTACGACCGCGTGGAGTACGAGACCGGGGTCTCCGGCAAGGCCGGCAATCTGGACGGCGAGTTGCAGGACGGCGGTAACCCCTTCGAGGCGCCGAGAAAGCGCCCCTACCCCTTCCCGCCCCTGCGCCCCAGCGCCTCCAACCAGCTCTTCGTGGACGCCTGCAAGGATTTGGGCTACCACCCCTTCGCCCCCCCGGTCGCGATCATCAGCGAGGATTGGGGCGAACGCAAGGCGTGCGTCTACTGCGGGTTCTGCCGGGACTACGGCTGCCACGTGGGCGCCAAGACCAACACGCTCGACACGATGATGCCCCGGGCGCTTGCGACCGGCAACCTCGAGCTCTTGACTAACTGCCGCGTCCAGCGCGTCAACGTCGACGCTCAAGGCCTCGCCCGCTCCGTGAGCTACATAGACGCCAAGGGCGAGCGGCACGAGGCTAGTGGGGACCTCGTGATCCTCTCGGCCTACTCCCTTGAGAACACCCGCCTGATGCTCGTCTCCGGGCTCAACCGCGACGGCATGGTCGGCAAGCGGTTCATGATCCACAACTACAACTGGTTCAGCGGGACACTTCCCGAAGAGACGCACGCCTACGCCGGGCCGGCCGCCGCCGGTTGGGCCATAGACGACACCAACCCCTACACTGAGGACCGCGACGGCGCGAACTTCCTCGGTGGGACGCCCCTAATGTACTTCAGCGGCGACGTCCAGCCCATCGAGGCCGCGACCGTCCTCATGCCCCCGGACGTGCCGATGTGGGGCAAGGGGTACAAGGAGTGGCTCAGGCATGGCTACCGACGCCTCTTCGGTATGTACTCGCAGATGGCCACGCTGCCGTCCGAGGCCAACTTCGTGGACCTCGACCCGAAGGTCAAGGATCCCTGGGGCCAACCCGCCTTGAGGATCACCCACGACTGGTACGACAACGATCGCGAGGCCGCCCTCTGGATTCGCCAGGTCAAGCACGGCATCGCTCGCGAGATGGGGGCCGAAAAGACGTGGGAGGCGCCGCTCCTGCCGCCCTACCACGTCACCACCCACGATATGGGCACCCACGTAATGGGCGAGGATCCAGGCGAGTCGGTGGTAGATCCTTACTGCCGGTCGCACGAGGTGCCGAACCTCTTCCTCGTGGGTGGCGGGGCCTTCCCGACGTACAACGGCTACAACCCGACGCTGACTATCCAAGCGATCACCTTCTGGGTAGCCGATCACATAAAGCGAGAAACCCAAGACGGCGGCTCCTTAACCCGCTTCGCCGCCAAGGAGCGTGTTGCCGGCTGAGGAGATCCCCGCTCCGAGACCGGACCGTCCTATGCTGGGTGAGAGAAACCTCGGGCCCCACTACCCAGCAGTGCGCGGAAGCGCAACCCCGTCGCCGACATTGGGGAGTTGCGTAGAACATAGGCTGGACGACCTCGAGATCTTTCAGTACCGTTACGCGAGGAGTGCGTGAAGCAGAGAGATTCGGTAGGGGTAGATCGATCAGTAGGCGGCTAGCATGATCGCAGTAGCAGGCACCGTCGTCGTCGACGTCCCGGCCCACCCTGTGGCCGAGATGCCGGAACGCGGACGACTAGCGGCGGTCGACCGTATCGACGTGAACGTGGGCGGGGCGGTGGCCAACACGGGCATGGCACTGGCGCGGCTGGGCTTGCCCGTGGGCGTCGTAGGCTGTGTCGGTAAGGATTCCTTGGGGCGGATCGTGGTGGAAGAGCTTTCGGGCTGGGCCCAGAACCTTTGGATCCAAGAGGACGAAAACCGTTCGACGTCCGCTACCTTGGTGCTCGTCCACCCCGACGGGGAGCGCACCTTTATCTCCGCCGTGGGAGCCAACGCCGGCTTCGGGGAGGAACACCTGCCATGGGAAGCACTGGTCGAGGCGGGAACCCGCGCCATCCACGTGGGCTACGCCCTCCTGCTCCCCGGCCTGGACGGCGCCCCGATGGTCCGAGCCCTGCAGAAGGCACGAGCGCTCGGGCTCCTCGTCTCCCTGGACGTGACTTGGCTCCCCGCGGCCAGCTGGGGGGACGTCTTCGCTTTGCTGCCGCACGTGGACGTCTTCTGCCCCAACCTAAAGGAAGCGGAGGCCATCACCGGGACGGCAGAAGCGACCAAGGCCGCGGACACCCTGCTCTCCGCCGGGGTGGGGGAGGTAGTGGCGGTTCCGGGGAACACCTTCTGAGTCGAAGCGTCTCCGCAGTGGACACCACGGGTGCGGGGGACGCTTTCATAGCAGGCATGTTGGCGGCCTGGTACAAGGGGCACGATTGGACCACCGCAGGACGCGTCGCCAACGCGGTGGGGGCGACGGCCACAACCGAGTTGGGGGCGGCCGAGGGGGTCCGAGACTGGGAGGAAATCCTCCGCCTGGCCACCCGCACCCCCCTCGGTTAATAAACCGGCATTTCTCAATCGGCACCGGAGTTCGTCGCCTAGTACGGGGCGAATCCTCGCAGTGAGGTCGGTTCCTCGTTTCCCTCGATAATCTTCCCCGGTGTCGTAAGGCGTCGCACGATGCGCTCGTGCAGCTTGCGGAACTCGAACAGGCCGCCCGCGTTTTCCGGTTCGATCAGGCTTCCTTCTACGGTGTACCACTCGTCGGTCCCGGCATACCTCAACGCGACCTCGACGCCCCCAGCCTGGGGGCGCGTGGTTATCTCCAGATCCCCCGTCACGGCCCCGACCTCTGCCGTCATCACGCCCCCGACGGTCGACGAGATGGTCGAGCGTACCTCGCCCTCGTACGTGCCCAGGTTCGGCCTCCTTAAGCGCAGGTGCCGAGCATATCTTCCAGCGCCTCCTTCTCCTCGGCGTTAATGCTGAGATCATACCTCGCCTTGATGGAGATCCAGCGCTCGGCGTAGTCGCACCACACGGCCTCGTTGGGGGGCTTCCAAGCCTCCGGACCCTTGTCGCCCTTGGACTGGTTTGCGTTGTCCTCGACGCTGAGCAAGACGTCCGGGTCGTTGGCGTAGCGCTCGCGCTCCTCGTCGGTCCACGAGGCGGCCCCGCTCCTGTAAGCGTTGGCGAGCGCCACGACGTGGTCGGTGTCGATGTCCGAGGGGTCGGCGAAGGTCTGGTCCGTGTACGGGTCGTGCGGTGGTCCAATCGTGCCCCTTGTACCAGGCCGCCAACATGCCTGCTATGAAAGCGTCCCCCGCACCCGTGGTGTCCACTGCGGAGACGCTTCGACTCAGAAGGTGTTCCCCGGAACCGCCTGCATTCTCCTCCTGGCTTTCGAGTTCGACGAGACCACAAGAGGTCACCACGAAGACGAGCACGAGGGACAACACGATTCCCGCGACCAGCTTCTTCGTCATGGGCGCCAATGATAAGCTGTCGTCATCGCTTACTACCCTTCTCCAAGTCAACTCCGCAGCTAGGGCGCGTCGACATCGCAGACCTTACAACGGTTCTCATGAGAGACAGCAACCACCCTATCAAACAGGAGGCGTTGGTGCTTCCGAGAAGACTGCGGGACAAGTTATGCCTCACTGACAATCTTCACGGTCCTGAAGGTCACCCATCACGGCTCCAACACCTCCTCGACGCCGCTCTTCCTCAACAGCTTCAAGCCCGAGATAGCAGTCATCCAGGTCGGCGCGGACAACTCCTATGGGCACCCCACACCCCAGACGCTCGAACGCCTCCAGAAGGCGGGCGCCCAGGTCTTCCGCAACGACGAGCACGGGGACGTGATCGTGACCATCGACGGCGAGAAAGCGGACGTCGCGGTCACGAAGGGGGCCTAGAAGACGGATGGTGCGGAGAACACGCAAGGTTTATACTTGGAAATTGGGAAAGCTCTCGTAGACTTGCCCTACGAGAACATGAGGAAAGGAGTCACAAATGGTCAGCTTCAACCGGGTGGTCCTCGCAGGTAACCTTACGAGAGACCCCGAACTCAGGTTCACGAACAACGGCATCCCGGTATGCCAGTTTGGGCTCGCGGTAAACCGCGTGCGCTCCAAGAGCGAAGAGGTGGACTTCTTCGACATCACGGCCTGGCGGGAGCTCGGCGAGACCATCGCCAACTACAAGAAGAAGGGCGACCCGATCCTCGTCGAGGGCAAGCTTCAATACCGCACCTGGGAGGCCCAGGACGGCTCCAAGCGCTCCAAAGTAGACGTCGTGGCCGACAACGTCCAGTTCCTCGGAAGGGCCGATAGCAGCGGCGAAGGCGGCGCCCCCGCCGACGGAGGCCAGCGCAGCCGCGCCGGCGCCCGCCAATCCTCCCAGGACGACGTGGACCTGAACGAAGAGGATTTTGACGATATTCCCTTCTGATCTAATCATTCGCAGCTATTGAATAATATATAAGAGCTGTAAAGATTGCGGTGAGGTAAAGCCTCTAAGCGAGTACTACAAGCACTCTGACATGAAGGACGGCCACCCAAACTCTTGCAAGGAGTGCAGGAAGGCGTACCAGCAAAGCCGTCCTTACGATAAAGAGCGCGAGCTGTCTGTGCTGCGGCGATGGGGAGGCTCTGCTCACGCCGGATCACGTCGTCCCCTTATCCCTGGGAGGTAGCAACCTGACAGAGAATATCCAGCCTCTGTGCGTCAACTGCAACTCCTGGAAGAACGTCAAGGTGATCGACTACCGTCTCCAGACGATCCCGTCTGGCTAACCCGAGCGAGGGAAAATACTAAGATTCTTTAAAGTCTGAAGAACTTTTAGGAGTCGCAACATCTAATACCAGGGGGCGCTTGCTTACACTCGATGTAGCGTGTTGCCGAGGCGTAAACGGACGAATTTCCTCGATTTTCTGTTCCAAGACCTTTACAAAGTGTGGCGAGCGCGGTATATTTTCGTTGTCGGTTGGTGCGATACCAAATCGACACACAATTAAAGAGTCCGGGGCGCTACTCCTCCTTTCCCTTTCCCCACCTATCACCCCTAAGTGCGCCCCGGGCTCTTCCTTTTTTGTAGCGGTCAGCTTTCAGCCCTCAGCAATCAGCAAATAGCGTGGCGCAGCGTAGTTAGTGATGGTGCGCCTCTGTCATTGGAGAAAAAGCGGCTCCTGGCGAGTGCCAGGAGCCGCTAGCTGACGGCTGACGGCTGATGGCTGAAAGCTCTAAGAGGCGGCTTCTCCGCCAACCTGGGTCAGGTAGTAGAGGGTGTGCATGAGTTGGGCGGTTGGGTCTATGCGGTGGACGTCGACCTCGTAGGGGACGTGGAGTAGTACGTCGGTGTAGTTGAGGATAACCCGGATGCCTGCGTCCACCATCTGCTCGGCGACAGCCTGGGCGGAAGAGGAGGGGGTAGCGATGATGCCGATGATCTCGTCGGCCTCCGCGACGCTCTTCTTGAGCTCGTCGATGTGCTTGACGACGATGTTGCCGACGGTACGTCCGATCTTGTCCGAGTCGTTGTCGAAGACGTCGTGGATCACGAACCCGCGCTTGGGCAGGATGGTGCTGCTCGCTATGGCGCTCCCGAGGTTGCCCGCGCCGACGAGCGCGATGTTGTACGTCTGCCTCAGGCCCAGGATGCTCCTCACCGCCTCCACGAGGTCGAGCCCTGGCTGTAGCGTAGCTCGCATCTTTCCTTAGGCTCCTTCTCTCGGTCCGCTTGCCTGTTAGTGGCCGGTATTGTAACAAAAAGAATCGCTCTTGCAATAATGATGCTCTTAACAGGCAGAAAAACTTATAGCAAGGCGGATTACAGCACCGACGGTGCGCCGCGTTCAGGTCAAGCACCGATTCCCGCTGGGACTTCTGTTCGCCGGTTCCGTGGTGTAGCATAAGGTCGTGGAACGAAATCTCACAGAGCTTCTATGGAGCCCTCGGCATCTCGCCGGGGGCCGCACCACGGGACGTCTCCCTCGACCGTCCCTGCCCCGGCCGGCCCTCTAGGGGGTTGATCGGGGTGTAGATCCCCTCCCGGATCTCTCCGGGTGGCGATCCCGAGAGAATTCTTGAATCAATGAGTGACTAGTTCCGTCGGGGGAAAGCTTTGCCAGCTTCTACAAGAAAAGAAGACATCGATTTTCAACACGAAGCGCAGAGGCACGCGCGTGCCCATGCCTCTCGCGCGCTAGACCGGTCCGGGATCCTTATCCGGACGATGAGCGACCCGGACCGCGAGCGTATCCTGGAGCTCAGGAAGACCGTGCGCTGGTCTGCCGATCCGAGAGCTTTCGGCCTCTTGCGGGAGATGAGGGAGGCCCGCTGGGCCATAGCCGAGGATGGCCCCGCCGTCGTCGGGATGGTCGGGGCCGTGCCGCTCGGGGAGGTGGGTATCCTCTGCCATCTCGCCGTCCGCTACGACTACCGCAAGCTGGGTCTCGGCTCCGCGCTATCCTCCTGGTCCGTCTCCTACCTGCGCTCCCGGGGCGCAAGGGTCGTCCGGCTCGACTCGACGCATGGGGCGAAGAGGATTTACGAATCTCTGGGCTTCGAGTCCGTCTCGCGGCGCAGCGTGTATCGCCTGGAGGGGGGCGTTCTGGCAGCCCGGCTGCGGGGCAGTCGCTCTCTAGACGAGCGGGCCGGGCGGACGCGTGGGCTGCGCGTGACGCCGCTCCTGTTCGGCGACCTGCCCGAGCTCTACGGTACGGATCGCTGGTCCTTCGGCGGGGATCGTTCCGCCCTGATCCGAGCAACCCTCAAC
>JAIVIG010000065.1:3049-12072 GCA_020200675.1 Actinomycetota bacterium | reverse complement strand
GTACAGGAGAAGGGCTATGAGGCCAGGGATCAGGGCCAGGAGCACGACGAGCTCTGGCCGGGTCACGAAGCCCGAACCTACCTGCCCGAAGGAACCCTGGACGAGCACGATGGCCCAGAGGAAAGGCAGGGCCAGAAGCAGCCGGGCTCCGGTCAAGGTATGGAAAGGCACGTCCTTGAGCACGAGCCGTCCCAGCACGGTCGAGGAGCCCCAGAGCAGGGCGGCGCCAAGGGCGAGGGCCGCCGTGAGAAGTTGGGCGGAACCCAGTTCTCCGAACGGCCCGAGGTTGCCGAAGGAGATCAGGTACGCTCCTACCATTGCAACCGCTAAGAGAGGCCAGTACGACCAGGCCAGGCGCTCCCGCAGAAGAATATGGGCCAGGACGATGGCAAAAAGAGGCTGGGATTTCTGGAGCAGGATCACGACCGTCGGGTTGCCGAGCGTGAAGGCTGTCGCAAAGAGCAGCGTCGCCAGCGCCGAGCCGCCCCAGGCAATGATCAGAAGAGAGATCCACTGCGCGGTCCCAAGACCCCCGAAAAACCTCCATCCGAGCACGACCGCCGGAACGGAGTAGAGCAACAACACCAGATGCTCCGAGAGCACGAGCGCCGGCGGCGACATGACCTCCAGCAGCGGTACCCGCAAGACGGCGTCCGTCCCCCAAAGCGCCGCCCCGGCGGCGACCAGCAAGACGCTGGCAAAAGTGCCGTTCCTCCAGCCCACGAGCTACCTCTTCTCTGGCCACCTGAGCTTGGGGATCACACGCTCGCCGTAAGCCTTTATGAACTCCTCCTGGTTGCGCCCTACATTGTGCACGTAAACCTCGTCGAAACCAAGATCCACGTAGTGCTGGACGTGCTCCAGGTGCTCGTCGAGGTCGGCGGACATGAAGAGGCGATTCTTGAAGTTGTCGATGTGGACCAGTTTCGCCATCGCCGCGAAGTCCTCGGGGTTCCGGATGTCGGCCTTGGGGAACGGCATCCCGCCGTTCGGCCACTCGCGGACGGCCTGCTCCTCGGCCTCTTCCTGGCTCTCGGCGTAGGAGACGTGAAGCTGGATCATACGCGGCATGACGCTCGGGTCCTTGTCTTCTTGCCGGGCGCCTTCTTCGAACTTCTCCATGAGGTTCTTTATCTTCTCGTCCGGAGCGCCGACGGTGATGATGCCGTCGCAGAACCGGCCGGTGCGCTTGCTCATGATCGGGCCGGCCGTCGCCACGTAGATGGGGGGCGGCGTCTCCGGCATGGTGTAGAGCTTCGCGCTCTCCAGCGTTATGTGCTCCCCGGCGTACTTGACGACATCGCCGGTAAACAGCTTGCGGATGACCTCGATGGACTCCATGAGGATGCGCAGCCGCGTCGGCGCCTCGGGCCAGTAACGCCCGACGATGTGCTCGTTCAACGCCTCACCTGCCCCGAGGCCCAGCCAAAAGCGGCCCGGGTACATCGCCTCCAGGGTGGCGGCGGCCTGGGCAATGATCGCCGGATGGTAGCGGAAGCCGGGGGGCGTAACACCGGTCCCAAAACGTAAGTTCGTGGTGGCGCCCAGAGCACCGAGCCACGACCACACAAAGGCGCTCTCGCCCTGCTCTGGGGTCCAGGGGTGGAAGTGGTCCGAGGCCATCACGGAAGTAAAGCCCGACTCCTCGGCCTGCTTGCACCACCCCAAGAGATCCGTTGGGTGGAACTGCTCGAACATCGCTGCGTATCCTACGGTGCCGGTGGTCTCCATACCGCCTCCTCTATCTGGTCCTACAACCATTATATTGGCAGGGGTAGCTTCAAGAGCCTTCCACTCGCGGGGTATGCCTGCGCGGGTTGTCGCGCTATAAAATTTTCACGAACACTCGCGCTCCGAAGGAGGTGGTCTAAGGTGCGGATGCAGACCGGTCCGGCGGCGAACCAGAGCATGAAGAGCTGGCTGGTCTGGGCCGGTTGTCTGGAGTTGTTCAACGCTGGCCTGTTCTCTTTCTTGATGTGGTACCTCGCCTACCTGAACCCCGGCGCCGTCGGCTACTTCTCTGTCGTCGGGCTCGCAACCCTGAACGCTTTGCTGGTACAGGGTGGGCTCTACTGGCTGCTCAAGCGGTCGCGATTCTTCGACGCTTCCCCTGCGTTTCGTGTCTTGCGTCTCCTGCGCGGGCTCTACGTTCTCAACGTCCTGCTCCTGCTGGTGTTCCCAGCGAGCATCCTGGCGGCGATTGCGGCGGGAGCGCCGACCCTCGCCCTCTACGACATGCTGATCGGTCTCGGCTGCTACCTGTTCGGGGTGGGCGAGTTCTTGCACTACTTCGTGTTCAAGATCAACGCGCGCCCGCGCGAGCTGAAACGCTTGCTACGCGAGAGACGCCCCGCGCCGGCGCGGCTGCTCAGGGAGTTGAGGCAGGCTGGGTTAAGAGCCGGACGTGAGATGGAGCACCCGGACAAACGCTAAAAATGGTCCGGCGGGAAGAGCCAAGGATCGCCGGGCGGGAAGAACCCCTCCAGAAGCTCTACAGCCCTCGCCGAACCCGGTTTGACGAGCCCGCTCCGGACGAGTTGCCGCGCCGGGAGGTACCCGGCGTAGAGCTGCGCGAGTTGGCGCACGTCGAGTGTCACCCGCTCCTCCGCCCGGGCACCCCGGGCCACGTCGCCGTTGTAGCCCCCGACGGTGTAAGGGCCTGCGTTCTCCGGGATCTCGTCGTCCTCGACTTCGAGAACGAAGGGAGCCTCCGACGCACGCTGCAGAAGACTCAGGGCTCCCTCGACGTTTACGAGGCGGAGCATGAACTCGGGGCCGACGCGGGCCTCGACGTAGGAGCTCGGCAGAAAGGGGTGCAGGGGCTCGCCGCGCGGCGTGGAGTAGCGAACCTCGAACATCATGGGGTCGAAGGCGGCCATGAACGAAACCAGGGCCTCCCACGCCGTGGGAGCGGCGGCGATAAGCTCGGAGACGGTGAGGGCTCGCGACATGTTCCGTCCCTCTCCTTGCCCATAGAGCAAGTACCCCTCCACCCGCCCGTCCGCCTCGTAGACGGCCGCCTCCGTGCCCTCCCGTTCCAACAACGTCCGCCAGTAAGCCTCTCCCCTGCGCACGCAGAGAGGGTGCCTCGAAGCCTCCCCCTCGAGCAGTGCCATCATCCGGGGGAGATCCTCGTCCCGGTAGACTCGGACGCGCTTCTGCTCGAAGCTGGTCGGCAGGTCCGTGGGCTTGAGACGATAACTTATCGCTTCGGTGGCGAGTTCCCAGCCGTAGCGGCGGTAGAAGGCATGGGCGAAAGGATGGAGCATTGAGAGGTGGACGCCCCGCTCCAGCATCCCCCCGAGCGCCGCGCGCATGAGTTCCCCCGCATAGCCCCGCAGCCGGTAGGCCGGGTGGGTTGCCACATCCGCGACACCCCCCATCGTGACCAGTACACCGTCCACGAAGACCTCGAGCGGCAAGATCGCTGTCATCGCCCGGATATCTCCGTCCTCCTCGACGACGTAGACCTGTTCGGGGTCGAGGCGCGGGTTCTTCTCCGGATCGTAGTGCTCCTCCCACCCCTCCACGCTCCCGCCCAGAGAGCCGGAGGCCAGCCGCGCCACTGCTCTACGATCCGCCTCGCTGTACCCGCGCAACACCGAGCCTCTCCTTAATCTCACCGACGTCAGGATTCTACCCGGTCCCTGCGCCGCCCTTCTCCAGCCGGTCCGCGACCCAACCGCACCACTCCGCGTAGCCGCGCTCGTGGATTATGCCCCTCCGGAGCGCGGCGTAGCTGGCGAAGCGGGGGGAGCTTGGAAGACTAAGATCCTCGCCCCATTCCTCCTCCATCCAGGCTTCGATCTCCTCGTACCGGAGCAACTGCTCCTCGTGCAGCCGCTGCTGCTCGCGGAAGAGCGTGACGGCCTTCTCCGGATCTGCGAGCCAGACGGAGTACGCCTTCAATACCATCTCGTCCCGCGTTGCCCGCGGCTTCACCGGAGCCGTAACCCACTCCTTCAACGCTTCCAGGCCCACGTCCGTGATCTCGTAGACCTTCTTGTCCGGCCGGTCCCGCTGCTCCACCACCCGATGGACGACCATCTCATCCCCCTCCAGCCGCGCCAGCTCCGGGTAGATCTGGCTGTGACGTGCCTGCCAGAAAAATCCCACCCTCTCCCTCATCCGGCTCGCCAGATCGTACCCGGAGAGCGCCTCACGAGCCAACAACCCCAGCAACGCATATCCCAGTGTCGTGATGAAAAACCTCCTATGTCTCTCTTGACATATAGTACCGCATCTATTACAGTAGTTATGTCAGTATTGACATAGGGTAACAGCCGGAGCGGAAGAAATGAAGGGAGAAGAAAGAGATGAAGACGAGAGAGACACCGCAGGTGAAGGGTTCAACGTTCGATGCGCGGGTAGCGTTCGCGCGGGCGGCGACCGCGTTTGGGTGGACGGCGTTCGGCGCGGTGGCGGTTGGAGCGACGGCTGCGGGGGCGGTGGCTATCGGGGCGCTGGCGATCCGGGCGCTCGCTGTCAAGAGGGCCAAGATCGGTCGCCTCTCCATCGATGAGCTGGAGGTGGGCCGTCTGCGGGTCCGCGAGTTGGTCGTGGACAAAGAAGAGAGACCGGAGGGCGCGCAGAGCGCCTAGAAAGAGGGGAGCCTCATGGTTCCGTTCATCGTACTTGTGGTTTCGTTGTTGGTCTTCAGGGGCCTCGGAGCGCTGGAAGTCGGCCTGTTCGACACCTGGCAGGAGGCCGCGTCCTACGCGCTCGCCGTCATGCTGCTGCTAACCGCGAGCGCGCACTTCACGAAGACCAGGGAAGACCTCGCCAAGATGGTGCCGAACGCGTTTCCGAACCCGGAGCTGCTCGTCGCGGTGACGGGGGTCCTGGAGCTTCTGGGTGCCGTTGGGCTCGCGATCCCGGCCACTCGAAGCGTGGCCGGCGTGTGCCTCGCCCTGCTCATGGCCGCGATGTTCCCGGCGAACGTCAGCGCGGCGAGGCGCGGAGTAACCTTCCGGAGCCGTCCACCGACCCCTCTCATCGCAAGGGTTCCCATACAGGTCGTGTTCGTAGGCTTCGCGCTGTGGGCGGCGCTGTCGTAAGCAAAGGTCTTGACGTAGGCTAGTAGAGGGAAGGCGACGGGGTCGCCGGAAGGAGGAGCGGTACGATGAACGTTGGAAGCCGGGCGAGTACGGGTGTGGGGCTCCGTGCTCCTTCCCGGCGCAGCAAGGTTTTGTTGGAGATCACCCTGGTCCTCGGGGTTCTGCACCTCGTCGACCACGTGTTGCGCGCCGATCACAGCGGTTGGCCGTTCATCGACGAGTTCACCCCGTTCACGTTCTTTGCCGTGGTGTTCCCGCCGATAGCCCTCTTCGCCCATTTCGACCGCTCCCGTCCCTGGCTCCGCTTCGGGCTGGTTGCGTTTTTGCTGGTCGGCGTTCTGTTCTCCCACGCCTTTCTGGAGACGCCGGGGGATCAGTACGGCGTGTGGGCGGCGAACGCGAGCACCGAACCGTACGCGCTGGGACGGCCCAACCTCCTGAACGTCGAGTCGCCCGTGTTGGGAGTCCTGGCGGCCGCCGGGGCAGCCCTCCTCAACCTCTCGCTGCTGGCGGCGGTGGTGTCGCTCTTTGCGGACGCGCGACGGGCCGGGACTCGGGCGTGAGGTCGAGAAGGATGCTCAAATAGGAGATTATGAAAGAGAAAGAGGCTTATGGCGTAACGATTTCGTACATGCAAGAGAAGAGAGGAGCAAGCTGGTGAGCACTCCCGCGTTACCCGACCCGAATAGGCTGCGCGTACCGGACCCGCGAGATCTTCTGCGCCGTGCCTGGGCGCTGCTTCACGCTGCTCTGGCTCTTGACCTTCGTCCGGGGGCGTCCGCGCCTAGTGGGGATCATCGCGTGGGTCACGGCTGTCGCCCTCCTGATCGAGATGGTGCTCATCGCGTACGCGGCGATGTTCGGTACCACCAGCCACTTCAACGTCAGCACGCCCGTCAGCGCCGCCGTGTGGACGACGATGGCGCTCTCCGTGGTGCTGGTCTGGGCCGCGAACCTGCTGACCATAGTCTTGTTGTTGATCCAGCGTCTGCCCTACCCCGCGTTTGCCTGGGCCTTGAGGCTCGGTTTGATCGTCTCTTTCGTCGGCATGGGTTTGGCTTTTCTTATGACCACCCCCACGCCCGAGCAGATCCAAGCCGCCGGGGTCGACGGGGAGATGCCAATCGCCGGCGCGCACAGCGTGGGCGTCGAGGACGGCGGACCGGGGTTGCCGATTACCAACTGGAGCACCACCGGTGGGGATCTGCGCGTGGCCCACTTCTTCGGCCTGCACGCGCTCCAGGCGCTTCCCCTGGTCGGCTTTCTCGTCGCGAGCTTCGGCCCAGGCTGGCTCCGATCAGGCCACCGGGTCGCCCTGGTGTGGCTGGCGGGCCTGGTCTACCTCGGCCTCGTCCTGCTCCTGGCCTGGCAGACGTTGCGCGGTCAGCCGGTGGTTGCGCCGGACGCCTTAACGCTCGGGACGCTTTTGGCGCTCTTCGCCGCCGCCGGCGCGATCGCGTCCGCTGTGGTGCTTCGCGCGCGGCGCACGCGGGAGCGATAGCGGTGGAGGCTATCTTCTCGCTCAGCGGCCTGCTGGTCATGCCGTTCTGGGCGTTGATGATCTTCTTGCCGCGCTGGCGCTGGACGCGCCGCGTCTTGCGGTCGCCGCTGATGGTACTGCCGCCCGCCTTGCTCTACGCGGCGCTCGTGCTGCCACGGCTGGACGAGGTGTTCCCGGCGGTTTCCAGTCCCACCCTGGCCGGCATCGCGGCGCTGCTCGGCACGCCGGCTGGAGCCACGATAGCGTGGGCGCACTTCCTGGCGTTCGACGTGTTCGTGGGGCGTTGGATCTACCTCGACGGCCGCGAGCGCGGCATCAGCGCCCTCCTCATGGCGCCGGTGCTATTCCTGACCCTGATGCTGGGACCGCTCGGGTTCCTGCTGTACCTGGTCCTGCGCGGCACGACCGCCCGATCCTCCGGCGGTAGATCCAGGCCCGAACCGTCCACCAAAGGAGAGGCAGGTGCGTAAGAAGGCGCCTGGGAAGGAGATTACGAGTATGGCTCTCAAGATCACGCGTTTCGTAAACCTGTTGCTGGCGGGGCTGCTCGCGGGCAACGAGTTCGGCACCTGGGCCGCGGTGCACCCGGCGCTGGAGAAGTTGAGCACGCCGGAGCGTATACGGGCCGAGCAGGAGTTAACGCGCCGCTACGCCGCGATGATGCCCTTCTGGATGCTCTCGGTGATCGCCTCGTGCCTGGCGGTCCTGGCATCGAGTCGTAAAACCTCCTCCTTCTTGCCGACCCTATCGGGGACGGTCTGCTTCGTGGCGATGCTGGTCTCGACCATCTTCGGCAACGTGCCGATCAACAACCGCGTCCTCGAACTCTCCCCCGAGGAAGACTCCGAAGAGTTCGTGCGCCTGCGGAAACGATGGGACATGCTGCACGCCTTTCGCGTCTTCATGAATGTCACCGGGCTAGGGTTTCTGTGCGCGGGGGCGCTGCGAGAAAGAAGTCGCCGGTGAACACCTCGTCGAAGCAAGGAGGAGCACTGTGAGCAGCAAAGCATCCGTGGAGAGGTTCCATAGAGGGCACGAACCTGGAAGGTCCCGACTGCGGAGGGGTCACCACTGTGGTCCCGGCCACTTCTTCGGGCTCGACGCGGAGGAGATGGGTCCGAAGGCCCAGGTCTTCGCTGCGCTCGTGGTGCTGGCGCCGGTGGCGCTCTCAGGCGTCTTGCTCGTCGCGCTTGCCCCCGGCTTCTGGTGGATCTTCACGACGTACTTCTGGGTCGCGTTCCCGGCCTTCGGCCTCCTGGCCAGGGGAGTCTCGGGCTTCTCCAAAAGGCGGGTGGAGATAGCCTCGACGCGCCACACAGGGGAGCGAGAGTTGCTCGAAGCGCTGCGGCGGGAGGGTGAGATCTCGCCGACCCGGGCGGCGATGGAGACTTCGCTCTCCGTAACCGAGGCCGACGCGATGCTCAAAGAGCTCGCGCAGGCCGGGCACCTGGAGGTGCGGGTGCGCGGCGGTGGTCTCTTCTACGCCTTTTGGGAACATACCGGGTATCCCGCCCCGGAGATTCGCCCTTCCCCCCGCCGTACTTGGCTACTGGATTCCTTTGGGCGTAACCCTATAGTTGCGCAGAAGCTCGATCACGGAATCTGCCCACGCAACGGGGTTTGCTTCCAGCCCGAACGCTATCGAAACGTGTCCGCCACCTGCGGGCATGATGAACTGGTAGAAGTTCCCGTAGCGGACCACCACGTATTCCAGGCCCCCGCAATCTATGTTGCCCCTCTTGCCTGTCAGCGCAAGGATCGTCGGGTTGACCAGCAATTCCTCATAATGATCGGATTCGCTGGTCGTAGCCTTGCCGATACCAGGCCGCTTGTGCATGAACAGATCCCCGTCCTGGTAGAACGCGACGTAGCGCACCGCAGGGGTCAGGTCGAACAGCGCATCTACCACGGTATCCATAAGTCCCCTATCTTTCCCATAGGACGCCTGTCGGAACCCACCCGTGTTTGCCAGACATAGGCTGGTGACGGACCGGGACGCAAAACCGTTGCAGATGGCTACCCTGTCGCCATTGTTCGTCGTGGTCGAGAGGCGGCGGGGGCAGACCAGAGCGGAGGTGCAGAAAGGCTACGGTGCGGGTGGGCCTTCGCCGACGGGCATCCGCGCCCGACCCCTTCGTGGCTCCGCCTCCAGTGCTAAGTAGTTGTTAACGTGAGGTTAAAAACATGTTAACTCGAAGGTTCTGGTATCTCAGTATACGGGCTGTCCTTGTCACGCCCTGGCTTCGCGGTAACCTCCTGACCGTGGCACATTGTAAAATATATTACTACTCCTACTACTTCTAGGGGAGAGGGAAAGGGAAATTAGTGGTGAAGATAATCGAGCGTGCCAGAGCGCGCTACGAGGTGCAAGAGGTGGATTTCGGCACGGTATACAGGTGGAAGCCCGAGAGCATCATGGTCGAGTGCGGATGCGGGGAGAAAACGAGCCTCACTCGCTCCGAGAC
>JAIVIG010000065.1:0-2940 GCA_020200675.1 Actinomycetota bacterium | reverse complement strand
CAGTCACAAGGTGATGAGGAAGTTCACCCCTGGCGCTATTCGGTGGACGGCAAAGACGACGGAGCGTTACCGTACTGAGGGAGCCTTCGGCTTCGTAACCTAGCCGCCATCGGTAGAGCCTGGTGCCCGTCCTTTGAAGAACCTTTGGGGAAAGGGGAAGTGAGGAGTCGGGCACCAGGGACATTACTCTTAACTCACATTTCTACGCGGGGAGGAAACTCACATTTCTACGCGGGGAGGCCCGGCGGGCTCCGGTTGCAGTAATATAAAGGTCAGAGCGGGTCGAGGGGGAACTGGCGGCAAGCGCCAGGAGTGCCTTCCGTGCCGGGCTCACTTCGTCGCCGCGCGGGTCTCGACCAGCACCTCGGAACCTAGCGTCCGCTTGACCGGGCACTTGTCCGCGATCTCTCGGAGCCGTTCGCGTTGCTCCGCGTCCAGGGGTCCTTCGAGTTCCAGTTCCAGGCCGATGCGGTCGATCCTACCGCTCTTCGTCTCGCACTCCCCGCAGTCCTTCGCGTGGATCCTCCCATGCTCGACCCGCACCGTCACCGACTCTAACGGCCATCCCTTGCGGTCCGCGTACATCCGCACCGTTATCGCGGTGCAGCTACCGAGTGCGGTCAGCAGGTAATCGTACGGCGTGGGACCGGCATCGGTGCCCCCAAGAGCGGGTGGCTCGTCGGCCACCAGAGCATGCCCGTTCGCCTTCACGTCGGTGCACAGGGCGCTCTCCGTGCACACGACCACGCCGCCGTCCCGATCCGTCTGCATAGCCCTCCTTCCTACCCGCCGCCCGGAAACCCGCTCTCTCGGGGACGGTCGCGTCTTGCTCACCTCGTTATCTTAAATGCTGGAGAGCCTCTAAGGTATGCTACTCCTTGTTGGTAAGCCCGACGAGCTATCTGGCTGGCGCAGCGAGAACGGTATTCCTGGGGCAACCCGGCGGGGACGGTCGCCAACGCCTTCTAGTGGACGCACGCAAGACAGGACAACGCCGGGCGTGGCCTTCCGCGCCACGCTCGGGCTGGGCGGTTCTCCCGTTAGGGTCCGAGCCACGAGCCGGGGGAGGAAGCCTGCTTCCACCAAGTCACCACGCCGAGCGGCAAAGACAACAACTACCTACACTTCAAGCCCAGCCGCTAGGCGTTCTGAAAATTACTGTCGGTCGCGGGGCCGGGGGCCTTTGGGGCTCCGGCTCCCGTTTGTCAGCTTTCCGCGCGTGCGTCGAAGGCGTCGCGGTAGAAGTATTCGAACATCTGCGAGACGCCCTCGCGCCCGCGATACTCTTGCCCGGTGGCCATGAGGGTGAAGACGACGTCTTCGGCCATCATGCCAATGTCTGAATGTCCGGAGTCCCATAACCTCGTCATAACCTCGGTTGCTCTCTCTACCGACACGGTGATCCCCTTCCTCCGCCTTCCTCGGCGTTTCTGCTGTGCTTACCGTGACTATATCCAAAGAGAGGGTCCTTCGGGGCTCCGGCTCTTTTTCGCTGCTAGGTTTTGCTAAGACATAGAAAGGGATAGAAACTTGGTAGATAGGCCCAAACGATTGCGGGCCAGCGAAGCCGCTCCTATAAGGACTCGGCGATCACTGACCCGCGCCACGATCCGATAGGTGTCATGACCCATCCAGGTCGATGGCTAGTTGTCGCTCTTCCTGTTCATCGGACCTTTACCTCCTACTCGAGGTGCAGTAGCAACATAGCTATGTCAGTTACTTCTGTACCGCGCCTTAGCGGTTAATAAACCCCAGCGGCCCGCCGGAGGGGACCCTCACGAAGCGGGCCGGGGTCCTATCGAGGGACCCCGGCCCATCGTTCCGCCCGGGAGAAGACATTCTCGTGGCGCTCGGCTAACATGGTGTCATGGCGTACGAGCTAACGAACACCACCACCGGGAAGGGCATACGGATGCTGCATCGGGAGTGGGAACTCCTGCTCGATCTCGCCGAGCGCTACGGCTGGCGGCCGGCGAAGGGCAGGGACTACGCCCGAGGTGGCAGGTTCTTCCACATGGACGCTGTCGGCATGTCGGCCGCCCTTGCCCGGGCCCTGCCCGATATACCTCTCTTCTACATCGATGGGCTCACCGAGGAGGAGCGCTCGCGGGCGGCACCGCTGCGGGAGTTGGAGGCCAGTCCCGGGTACGAGCAAGGCGATCCTCTCGTCTACTTCAGCGGACCCGGGCGCGTCACGTTAGAGCACTTCATCCGTATAGCGTCGGGGCCCTTTGAGGTCCGCCCGTCGAGCGGCTTCAGCGGCAAGTTCTAGGTCCCGCCCGGGAGACGGCAGCCTCGCATACCTCAGAGCCCGCTTTCACCTCCCCCGGTACTAAAGGCCCCTCGGGGAGCTTCTCTACTCGCAAGGTATTATGTTGAAGCTGGGGGAGAGGGTACCCCTCCCCGCTTTCTAGAACCCGAAGAGCTGGCCCGGTCCGTTGTTTATGCTCACCTGCACGACGCCGGGCAAAGAGTAGCCAGACACGGAAGTTAAAGATGTAAGGGCCAAGAAGTTACTCTAAGGCCGTAGCTGCCAGCCAGTTTGGCGCATCTTTCTGTACAAAAAATTCTCCCCAACGATCGCCACAGCCACCGCAGCTACCTTGATAACCGGCTTGATGCGCCCTACTCGTCCCACCCTAGGCACGGCACCTCCTTGACAACCGGCAATCCTCAGTGGATCGCTATGGCTACAAATAATCTTACAGAATCAAGAGTGTGTATGTGACCTAGTTACATACGTATCTATAAAGAGCAGCGCCAGAGGGGCAATTTGCCTCTATTCACTAGATTGCCGACAAGGCAGCGTAGTGGAAACTCATACCGAATCCGGGTGAACAGTTCTCGGAGCATCATGCCGCCTGGGGCCACCAGTGGTAGTTGGTGAGGTCCCTGATGGCCTCGGCCTGATCGAGCAACTCGACGCACCGCTCCACCAGG
>JAIVIG010000267.1 GCA_020200675.1 Actinomycetota bacterium | reverse complement strand
TCTCTAAGGCGCCTGGCCTGGCTCACGCATGCCTTCTGGAAAGGTACCCAGCTCGGGAAGGCCGGCTCGGCGAGCCTGGCGGATTCGGCGAAGAATGACTCCGCGTGGCTTAGAGCCTCGGAGATTACACCCTCGGCAAGAGCCCGCTCGTAGAAGGTGTCCGGATCCGGCATCGTCTGTATGGCGGGATTATCTGAGTGCCGGTGAAAGTATTCGAGAACACGCCCCACGGCCCAAGTCAGGTTGCGGTTGCGGAAATCCTCTTCTACATCGAGGGCATCGTCGTAGAACTGGACGCCGAGCGCCCAGTTGTGCCAGGAAGACCTCGCCCTTCGAAGAAGGCTGTCCGCTGCCCCCGTGAGTAGGAGCACGGCGTCCACCGGAGCGCGAACGGGACCGTGTCTCGTTCTGGCATGCTCGGCGTATTCTTCCAGGGTTATCGGGGGGATGCCCCCCCAGAACCGGGCTCCGTCGAGGATCAACGACAACCCATGGCGGGCATGTAGCACCGAGAGCACGGGGAAGAAGGACGCGGCGGCAGCACCATCTAGGACTCTGGCGTAGCGCGAGTTGATAAGCGTGATCAGGGCGTCGTTGAGCTTGTGTGCCGGGGACAAGCCGGGCGCAGAACCAGGATGGTCTACCATCTCGTCGAGCCAGCGGTTGCGCGCGTACTCCAACTTCCCCGCCACCGCCAGCTCGCGCAGCGCGCCCTCGCTGACCTGTTCGCGCGATGCGTAGGGTAGAAAGTGAAGAGGCATCAGATGCACAGCGGGTTCGTCCACGGTCAAGTACGTGTAGTAAGACTCGAAGACCTTCTCCCGCGTCAGAGGCAGCGAGAGAGCCGCCCTTTCAGCCTCTTCACCGATACGGCGAGCGCTCAGCATTGCGGATGCGGTGGGATCCGCATCCTCCGACCGTTTGGCCCGTGATGCGCACACCACGCCCCCAAACACCTGCAGCCCTCAGTCCGAGGATGCCTCTTCAGCAGTTCCAATTGGAGCAACGGCGTTGCACGACAATGGCGCCGTTGCCCACTGCCACGTAAGGCGTTTGCCCGAGCGCAGCACTAACGTAGGGTGTGGTGCTCTCTGAAGCGGGGTAGCCTTGTTCCTGTTCGGTGCGGGTCCTTGCCCTCGCCAACAACCCGGACATGCCGAACGACCCGCCAGCCATCCGGTCGTCGATGTGGTTTTCGTGTTGCAACGTGATCCCTCCCTCACTTACTCGGTCTTCTCTGTCCTCTCTCTTGCGAGATTCCCTACTCCATTGCTTGCGTGCAATCTATCCTGATCGCATCCTCCATTCTCAGTCGTGGTCGTCCAACATCCGCAGCGCGCACTTCGCGGCGTCATACGCCTCGACGGCCGCGCGGTGCTCGGCCCCGTCGCGAAGCTGCATCGATAAATGGGCCGGATCGATCATCTTCGCATCGGCCGCGCTAACGGCGACTATGTAGTACCAGAGTGGTGGCGTTCGTACGCCTTCGCTCTCACCATGATTATCGACAAGTTCGAGTGCTGCCTTTAGCGC
>JAIVIG010000064.1 GCA_020200675.1 Actinomycetota bacterium | reverse complement strand
ACATCATCGGGAGCGTGGTCGGACCGGCCCCCTACCCGCGCATCGTGCGCGACCTGCAGACGGTGATGGGGCGAGAGATGGAGGCGCAGGCCCGCGAGAGGTTCGGCGGCGACCCCGACGCCATCGTCGCCTGCGTGGGCGGTGGCTCGAACGCTATCGGGGCCTTCTATCCGTTCGTCGGGCGCGAGGGCGTACGGCTGGTGGGCGTGGAAGCGGCAGGAAGGGGACTCGATACCGGGGAGCATGGGGCCTCTCTTACCGGAGGGCAGCCCGGTGTGCTGCACGGCAACCTGAGCTACGTCTTGCAGACGGAGGACGGGCAGATCCGGGAGGCCCACTCCATCTCCGCCGGCCTCGACTACCCATCTGTCGGCCCGGAGCACTCGTATCTGAAGGACGAGGGGCTGGTCGAGTACGCGAGCGTCACCGACGAAGAGGCGCTCGAAGCGTTCGTGATGACCTCGCGCCTCGAAGGCATCATCCCGGCCCTAGAGACGGCGCACGCCATCTCGTACGCGGAGAAGGTGGCGAAGGACCTTGGTCCGGGAGCGAACCTGATCGTGAACCTCTCCGGGCGTGGCGACAAGGACGTCGACGTGGTAGCCGACGCCCTGGGTATCGACGCTCATGAAGCGGAAGAGGTCCCTGGGTGACGGGTAACGAGAGGTTACAGGCTGCGTTTTCGGAGGAGCGGGTGGCCCTCGTGCCGTACCTGACCGCCGGTTATCCGACGCTGAAGGGCGCGTATTCGGTGGGGGAGGCGTACGTCGAGGCGGGGGCGGACGTGGTGGAGATAGGGGTGCCCTTCTCGGATCCGCTGGCGGATGGGCCCACGATCCAGGACACGACCACCCGCGCCTTGGAGAACGGCGCGGACCTTGGATACTGTCTGGAGCTCGCTTCGCGGTTCGCGGATCGGGTTCCGGTGCTGCTGCTGATCTACTACAACAGCGTATTTGCCCGCGGGGTTCGGAGGTTCCTCGACGACGCGGCCTGGGCGGGGGTTTCGGGACTTGTGATCCCGGACCTCCCGATCGACGAGGCGCTGGATTTCCGGGAGATGGCCGCCGAAAAGGGCGTCTCCATCTGCCCGCTCGCCGCGCCTACCACGGACGACGAGCGACTGGACAAGATAGCCGAGGCCGCTTCGGGCTTCGTGTACTGCGTCTCGGTCGCGGGCGTGACGGGGGCGCGGGAGAAGCTGCCGCCCGGAGCGGTAGAGCTCTTGCGGAGGGCGCGGGCGAGGGTTTCAGTGCCGGTAGTTCTGGGGTTCGGTATCTCCTCGGCCGAGGCGGCGGTCGAGGCCGGCGCCGAGGCGGACGGCTTGATCGTCGGCAGCAAGCTCATGCAGATCGTGGCCGAAGAGGGGCCGGAGGGCGCGGGCGCGTGGCTGCGCGAGGTGCGCGAGGCGCTCGACAGTGCGGTCGGCGCGAAGGCGGGGAGCAGAGATTAGGCACTGGATCCACAAGCGGCGGGAGTACTCGCGAAGCGCCAGCGAGGCGTCGGACACGGAGAGTGGCCTCTCCCCCATAAACGGCGTCTTCACCAAGTGCGAGGGGTGCGGGCAGCCGATCTACGAGAAGGAGCTCAAGGCCCGCTTCAACGTCTGCCCGCACTGCCAGTTCCACTTCCCTCTCTCGGCGCCCGAGCGCGTGCGCCTGCTCGCAGACGAGGGCAGCTTCTCCGAAAGGGACGCGGGCATGACGGCCGGGGACCCTCTCGGGTTCGAGGACTACCCGGAGAAGCTGGAGGGCGCGCGCGAAAAGACCGGCCTAGATGATGCGGTGTTGAGCGGGGTGGCGAGGGTCGGGGGGCACCCGGTCGCGCTCGCGGCGATGGACTTCCGGTTTATCGGGGGGAGCATGGGGAGCGTGGTGGGCGAGAGGATCACCCGCACCGTGGAGGCGGCCCACGAGGAGGGGCTGCCGCTCGTGATCGTCTCGGCCTCCGGCGGGGCGCGGATGTACGAGGGCATCTACTCGCTCATGCAGATGGCGAAGACCAGCGTGGCCCTCTCGCGCTACGTGACCGGCTCGTCGCCCTACGTCTCGGTCCTGACCGACCCGACGTTTGGGGGGGTGACGGCCTCGTTCGCGACCGCGGCGGACGTCGTGATCGCCGAACCGGGCGCCAGGATAGGCTTCGCGGGGGTGAGGGTCATCGAGAGCACGACGAAGGAGCGGCTGCCGGAGGGCTTCCAGACGGCCGAGTTCCAGAAAGAGCACGGCCTCGTGGACCGCATCGTCCACCGCCTGGAATTGAAGCACGATCTCGAACGGTTCCTGGGGTTCCTTACGTGATCCTGGAGTTCGAGAAGCCGGTCAGGGAGCTCGAGGCTCGCATAGCCGAGCTGCACAGGCTCGCGGGCCCGAACCAGGATCTGCAAGGGGAGATCTCACGCCTCGAAGACGCCCTCGACGCGGCCAAGAGGCGCATCTACTCGAACCTGACTCCCTACCAGCGGGTGCAGGTCGCCCGCCACCCCGACCGCCCCAACTTCGCCCGCTACCGGCACGCTTTAGCGGACGGCTTCTACGGGCTCTCGGGCGACAGGCTGGGTGCGGACGATCCGGCGGTATGCGGGGGACTCGCGAAGATAGGGTCTCACTCCGTCGTCCTCCTGGGCCACGATAAGGGCGACGAGGTCAACAGCCGGGTGAAGGCCAACTTCGGCATGGCCCACCCGGAGGGCTACCGCAAGGCCGGCCGGCTCTACGGGTTGGCCGAGAGGCTGGAGTTGCCCATCGTCTCGCTCATCGACACGCCGGGCGCCGCCCCCGCCCGCGGCGCCGAGGAGCGGGGACAGGCGTGGGCTATATCCGCCGACCTCATGGCGCTCGCGCGCGTCCCGGTGCCGGTCGTGTCCGTGGTCATCGGGGAGGGGGGATCCGGGGGCGCCCTGGCGATGTGCCTCGCCGACCACGTGGTGATGCTCGAGAACTCCTACCTCTCGGTGATAGCCCCCGAGGCGTGCGCTTCGATCATCTTCCGCGACCAGAAACGCGCCCCCGAGGCAGCCGAGGCGATGAAGCTGACCGCCAAAGACCTCATGGAGCATGGAATAATAGATGAGATCCTGCCCGAACCTTTGGGCGGAGCGCACAACGAACCTGAATCCGCGATCAATGCTGTTGCTGACGCCGTGAAGAAGGCACTGTTCAGGATGAAGAACGTAGATTCGGATACTCTCGTCAAAGCGCGCTACGAACGGTACCGGAGGATTGGGGCGCACGTGGCGGAAGGCACAGCGGTCGAGACGAACCTGAGTTGATATCCACCCTACCTATCTGGTAGAGCTCTGATCCAGAAATGAGGGAATGGCCTGGACTGGAAGTGGATGGGCGAAATAATAACCCTGGCCGAAGTCGCACCCAAGGGCGCGCAGCTTCGCGAATTCCCCGGCGGTCTCCACACCCTCGGCAACTATCTGGAGGTCCATGGCATGCCCCATAGTGATCGTCGCCAGCACGATCGCCCGGTTGCGGCTGTCTTTATCCAACCCTGCGACGATGGAGCGGTCGATCTTCAGGTAGTCTACGGGGAAGCTCTTGAGGTAAGAGAGCGACGAGTAATACCGAATCCGAGTGAACAGTTCTCGGAACCTCATGCCGCCTGGGGCCACCAATGGTAGTTGGTGAGGTCTCTGATGGCCTCGGTTTGGTCGAGCAGTTGCACGCAACGCTCCACCAGAGCCCCTTCGAGCTCTTCGATCTCCTCGAAGAGCCGGTTGGCCACAGCCTCGTTGGTTAGCGGCCACAATCTCTCTGCCGGCTGTAGCTCAGGCGAGCCCGAGGGTAGGAACTCAAGGTGTACCCCTTCGGGGAGTTCGACCTCCCCGCCGGTGTGCCACCCGGCCTTGTCCACCACCAACAGGATGCGCTTGTTTTCTCCGGCTCCCGCCTCTTTAGCGAACTCAAAGAGAGCCATCGAGAACACCTCCACATTGACCGTGGGCAGAATCAGCCAGAAAACCTCCCCACTCTCGGGCCGCACGAAGCCATAAACGTAGGTCCACTTGTAGCCTCTCTTGAATCGCGCGGTAGGTCTCCTTCCCACCGGCGCCCACGCCCTCCTTGCCACCGGCTTGAGGCCCAGGCGAGCCTCATCCTCCGCCCAGAGCTCCACCTCGGCCTCCGGATGGGCCTCCTTGAGCTCCTCCAGCCTCACCGGGAGACTTTTTTGAAAGCCTCCCGCTCGGAGGCGTCGGCGGACCGAGCATTGGAGGGCCTCGGGACCTGCGGCGTGTAGCCCACCTTCCTCAGGTACTCCCAGCCCCGCTGGGCATGCACCTTCTCAGAGCCGGTTTTCTCCTCGATCCAACGCGCCACCTTGGGCCCGTTCCACATCCCCCCGCCCGGAGGAGGCGCCCCCTTTAGAAGAGCCTCCCGAAGCTCCGCTTGCCCCTCCTCGTCGAGCAACGCCCTCTCCCTGGCGCCGGGGTTGGCGTGCCGGCGGTCGCCTAGTCCCTCGACCCCTTCGGACTCGTAACGCCTCGCGATCTCCCTCGTCCACTTCTCCGAATAGCCCACCACGCCGGCCACCTCCCGCAGCGACTCACCCAACGACATGCGCCAGACCATTAACAAGTGGGTTCGCAACACTGGGTCACCCGCCTTGCGGTAAAGACCCTCCAACCGGGAGGACTCCGATTCCTCCGAATTCCGTTTCTCGCTCATGCTCGGAAGTATACAGTCGGACTCGGTATAACCGGTGCCAAAGTCGTCTATGGCCAGCTTTACGCCCAGATCCTTGAGCTTGTTTAGCGTTGCTATGTTGGACGGCGCTTTCTCCATCGCAACGCTCTCGGTGATCTCCAGACAAAGTAGATGCCTGTCTATTTTCGTCTCTTGCAAAATTCCGGCAATCTCCTGGGCCAGATCGGGGTGTTGAAACTGTTTCGCGGAGAGATTTACGCAAACTGGTATAGGGGTTTCACTTAGCATCTGCTCTTGCCACTCATGTATCTGCCGGCAGGACTCCCGGAGCACCCACCGTCCGATCTGATGGATCAAGCCTGTTTCTTCGGCGAGGGGTATAAACTCTGCCGGAGATACCAGACCGCGTTCCGGGTGTTCCCATCGCACAAGCGCCTCGAAATCGAAGATCTCGCCGGTCTCCAACAGCACCTTGGGTTGATAGTAGACTCTGAACTCCTCGCGCTCGATGGCCTGCCTGAGCTCGGTCTCCAGCTTCAGCCGTGCACGAGCCTCCGCATCCATGCGCACGTTGAACACCTCGTACCGGGCCTTGCCTCCGCTCTTGGCCCTGTACATGGCGATGTCCGCCTTGCGCAGAAGGTCGTCAGGGCGATCGCTCGAAGTGCCAAGAGCTATGCCGATGCTGGGGGTGACGTATACGTCTTGGTCCCCTAGCTCGAAAGGCGCTTGCAATTGCCGGTCGAGCCGTTCCGCCAGTCCGGTCGCCTCGCCCTCTTCCGCTACGTCTTCGATCAAGACTACGAACTCGTCCCCGCTAAGGCGCGCTGCGGTGTCTGCGGGGCGCAGGCACTCTCGCAGACGCTCGGCTACAGCGACGAGCAACTCGTCACCCGCATTGTGCCCGAGGCTGTCGTTAATCACCTTGAAGTTATCGAGATCGAGGAATAGTACCGCCACCGATCTCTGCCGTCGCTCGGTGCTAGCCAGGGCATGTTCCAGGCGGTCCACCAACAGGAGACGATTCGGCAGGCCCGTCAGGTCGTCGTGGAAGGCCTGGTGCTCTAGCTGCTTCTCGAAGGCCTTGCGCTCGGTAATGTCGCGGGAGTTGATGACGATGCCGCCGACGCTCGGATCGTCGATAACGTTCTTGGCGGTCGCTTCGATCGTGCGCCAAGAACCGTCCGCGTGCTGCACCCGTAGCTGCATCGAGTAATTTTGGCCCAGGTTCTCTGCCAGATAGGGGTGATCATGTCGAGCGAGTTCTGAACCAGGGATCGGGAGCGCTCCTCGCTCCGGCGCAGCGCCTCCTCGGCCTGCTTGCGATCCGTGATGGCGAGAACCGTTCCAAATCTTCTGAGGAGTTCGCCGTTGTCGTACAACACATTCTCCATTTGTACTTGAATGAAACGCACCTCCCCATTCGGCCGCAGTACGCGGTGCTCGATAGTGAGCGAGGGGTCACCTCTTGATATGGAGTCTTCTAAGGCTCTTGTTACGTACTCTCTGTCTTCAGGATGGGTCGACTCTACGGGCGACTCGGAGTTCGGGACGAACTCCTGCGGCTCGAAGCCGAAGATACGGTACATCTCGTCGGACCAGTACATTCCACGCTTTGTCCGGGGTGCTCCTTGCTTCGGTGGATCCACGCTCCAGCTTCCCAGGTGCGCTATCTGTTGTGCTTCGATGAGATCGGCTTCGCTCTTTCGCAACTCCTCTTCGGCGCGCCTGCGCTCGGTTATGTCGCTGAAGTTCACGACCGCTCCGACCAGCTCACCGTCTTCCCAAATCGGCGTACTAACATACTCGACCGGGAAGCTCGTGCCGTCCTTGCGCCAGAATACCTCATCGCTGGAGTGATGAGTTCTCCCGTCGCGCAAAGCCACGTAAATCGGACACTCCTCTCTCGGATATGGTGTACCGTCACGTCTGGAATGGTGCAGGATCTCGTGCTGCGGCTGGCCTATGAGCTCCTCGATCTTCCACCCCACCATCTGCGCCGCGGCCGGGTTGACGAACGTCGCGTTGCCCTGCAGGTCCAGCCCATAGATTCCCTCGCCCGCGGACTCAAGGATCAACTCGTTCTGGCGACCGAGCTGTCTCAAGGCTTGCTCCGTCCGACGGAGCTCGGTAACGTCCTGGAGCGTCCCGACCAGCTCGATCACCCGGCCCGAGGCATCGTGCTCGATCTCGTACTGGGAGTGCACGAAGCGGACCTCGCCGTCCGGACGAACCGCGCGATAATCGAGACTCGAGCGGCTCTCGCCGCTCAGAGCTTCGCGAGATGCTTCCTGGATAAGCCTTCTGTCCCCGGGATGGACGTGGCGTAAGAACTCCTTGTACGTCAGTAAAGGCGCTTCTTGCGGGTCCAGACCGAAGATACGATACATCTCGTCGGACCAGTGGGCTTCGTTACTGATTACATCAAAGCTCCAGTTGCCGACGTGGGCGATCCTCTGGGCGGCGAGAAGGCTTCTCTCGCTGCGCCGCAGCTCTTCTTCCGCCTGTTTGCGCTCGGTGATGTCGAGAGAGGTTCCGACGAGTCCGATGGGTCTGCCGCTGGGCTCATATACAGCTTCGCCTTGCGCTTGAACGAAACGCACCTCTCCATCTGGCCAGAGTACGCGATGCTCGAAGTTGAAAGGCTGCTGCTTCTCTACGGCATTGCGGATGGCCTCTGGCACGATCTCTCTGTCTTGCGGATGGGGAGCCTCTGTGAGAACCTCGCGCGAGGGGATAACTTCCCCCGGAGTGAAGCCAAAAACGCGGTACATCTCGTCGGACCAGTGCATCTCTCCGGTAGCGAAGTCAATTTCCCAGCTTCCCAGGTGAGCGATCCGTTGCGCTTCGGCGAGTCCGAATTCGCTTGCGCGCAGCACCTCTTCCACCTGTTTGCGATCGGTTAAGTCGCGGATGACGCCTGTGAACAGGGCTTCGCCCTCCTCGCGCATCTGCCCCAAAGAGAGCTCCAGCGGGAACTCCTCGCCGATCTTGCGCAGCCCCACAAGCTCGATCGGTCCTCTCCCTATTATGTGCGCTTCGCCGCTCCTCAGGTAGCGGCGGAACCCGACCTCGTGAGACTCTCGGAACCTCTCCGGCATCAGCACCTTGAGCGGTTGCCCGACGATATCCTCTGACCTGTAGCCGAAGATATCTTCTGCCGCCCGGTTGAACGAGCGGATGAGCCCGTCCTCAGACATGGTTATGATCGCGTCGGAGGCCGTGTCCACGATGGCGCGGTTGCGCGCCTCGCTCTTTCGAAGCTGCTCCTCGGTCCGCTTGCGCTGGATGGAAGAACCTAGCTGAGCGGCGACCCCTGAGACAAGCTCGACAAGCCGCTCGTCCTCTTCACGTTGCTCGAACACGAAGAAATCGAGAACCGCAACCACCTCGGAGCTGGCGAGCACCGGTATGCCCATCGCAGCCCTCAGTCCGAACTCCTGGGCTATCGACGCCCGCGTAAAGCTGCTCTCCGTGACATCCCGACTCCATACGGGCTGTTTGGTAAACCAGACGCGCCCCGGAAGACTCTTATCTGTCTCGAACACCAGGTCTTCGTTTGCGCTCCTGAACCCTGTCAAGCCATCTACCGCGGCATACCAGGCGGGGCTGCACACTAGCGCCGTCCCGTCGGCTTTCGGAACCCAGGCCTGTCCTATCGCCCAGCCCGTAGCCTCGCACACCCTTTGCAGAGCAGCCCTGAGCGCGGAGTCGAGGTCCTCTGCTACGCTTACCTCCAGCGCCACGGTTCGCAAGAGCTGCGACTCTTGTCTCGCCCATCGCTGCTCGGTGACGTCCTGTATCGTACCTACTACTCTTACTGGATCGCTGGCTTCGTCTACGAGCACCTTTCCCTGTACGTGTAGTGTCCGCACCTCCCCGTCCGGACGAATTATGCGGTGGTCGTAAGCGAACGGCTCGTGGTCGTCGAGAGCCTTCTGGATTACCTCCCCGACAAATTCTGCGTCGTCGGGATGGACAAGCTTCGCAAAGGTTTCGAAGGGAGTAGACTCCTGGGACTGAGGCTCCAGGCCACAGATGCGGTAGAGCTCCTCGGACCAGATGCCTGTGTTTGTCGGCAAGTGCCTTTCCCAACTGCCGATGC
>JAIVIG010000063.1 GCA_020200675.1 Actinomycetota bacterium | reverse complement strand
GGGTCAGGAGGCGTTTACTACCTTTCCGAGGCGCGGTTCAAGAAGGGGTGGGGAGGATGCGACCCCGGCATTATATTTACGTTGCCGCGACGTTCTCGAGAACTTAGGAGGATTCCAAGCTGCTCATGCGGTATGCTCAGGCGCTCGCCAGGACGCGAGGCGACATCGCCGGTTGGCGACCGGCGCAGAGCCAGGAATCGGTTGGCGGGAGTTGCGGTTCCCGCGGGCAGACATCTGTCTTCACGATCGGACATTCCAACCATTCGGCGGAGAAGTTCGTCGGCCTGTTGAAGGGGTACGGAATCGAGGGAGTGGCGGACGTCCGTTCGCGACCGTACTCCAGGCATGCCCCACACTTCAACGCCAGAGATATCGAAGCTATCTTGTCGGATAATGGGATCTGGCGTCTGTTCCTCGGCTTGGAGCTGGGAGGAAGACCCACAGCGGAGGAGTTCTACGATGCGGATGGCCGGGTGGACTACGCGCGGATCGAGAGATCCCGGCCATTCCTCGATGGAATTCACCGGCTAGAAAGGGAGGTTCGGAACCACAGTATCGCTCTGCTTTGCAGCGAGGAAGATCCCACCGGATGCCACCGCAGGCTCCTCGTCGGACGGGTTCTGGTCGAGCGAGGGATCGCCGTCCGGCACATCCGGGGTGATGGTAGCCTCCAGGCTGAGGGTGAAGAGAACGGTGGCCAGCCGGTCTTGTTCCCGGATACGGAGGTAAGCGTACGGAAGTCTATACGATCGGTTTTACGAAGAGGACGGCGTCCGGGTTCTTCGGAGCGCTGAGGGGGGCCGGAGTAAAGCGGCTCCTCGACGTGCGGTTGAACAACTCGTCCCAGCTTGCGGGGTTCGCCAAGCGGGATGACCTCTCGTTCTTCCTCGAAGAGCTCTGCGGCGCGGAGTACCTTCACGAACCGTTGCTCGCCCCGACCCGGGATATACTCGACGATTACAGGAAGGGAAGAGAGGGATGGTCGGGATACGAAAGGCGCTTTCTAGAGCTGATGCGAGAGCGCCGGATCGAAGAGACGTTGGACAAGAACCTCTTCGAGAAAGCGCCGACGGCGCTGCTGTGCAGCGAGGCTAGACCCGAGCGTTGCCACAGGCGTCTCGTTCTCGAGTACCTCGATCGGAAGTGGGGCGGCATCCGGGCGGTTCACCTGTAGCGGATCGTGCGTATACTGGCAAACGTGCATATATTGATAAACCATCTGACGCGGATGCAGCCAGGGTACATATGCGTGGCGGGTGTAGACGTGAACATGATGAGCCACGTCCGTCCGGTGCTCCCGCGCGGCAGGCTCACCACCGACCTCCTCAGGTATAACGGCGGACCGTTCAGCATTGGGTCCGTGGTGGACCTCGGCCCGACCGTCTACGCCGGGGGCGCCCCGGAGATCGAGGATCACTACTTCGACCCGGCGAGGGCGACGTGGTTGTTCGACGACGACCCGAACGATTACTGGGAGCTTCTCAACCAGATGGCCTACGAGAGCCTGGCGGCGCTATTCGGGCCACGTAGACCATCGGGGCGCCGTTCGCATAGCCCTCGGGACGGCGAACCTGTCGGTAGCAGACCTGAGGCTGTACGAGAGGGATCACAAAACGCCCCGCCGGGACCTCGTAGCAAGCGTACAAAGACGCATTCAAGCCGGCGTCGAGGCGATCCTGAGCGTCGGGCTGACGCGGCCCTGGCGCAAGCAGGAAGACACGGCCGAGAGGCACTGGTTGCAGGTCAACAACGTCCACCTGCAAGACGACCCGTTGTGGAGGTAGAGAGCGGAAGCGGCGCCCCGCGTAGAGGAACTAGCTGCCTCTACCCGAGTCGCGCGTCCAGCCACCGCGGAGTAGGGATGCCGTCTCGGGGTCGGCGGGGAAGAACGACTCGATGGCGAGTTCGGCGACGGTGACGTCGAGCGGTGTACCAAAGGTGGCCACGGTGCTGAAGAAGGCGAGTTCCCGGTCGTCGTGGCGGATGCGCAGCGGTACGACGATGTCGCCGGGCCCGGGAACCTCGATCTCGGGTTCGGGCTGGTCGCAGGGGTAGGCACGCAGTTCGTTCAAGAGACGGGCGAGCTCCGGCTCGGCGGTCAGGGCGACCTGGCGACGAAGGCGGCCGAGCAGGTGGGCTCGCCACTCACCCAGGTTCGCGATCCGCGGCGCCATGCCGTCGGGGTGGAGGCTTATCCGTAGCACGTTGGCCGGCGGCGCGAGCAGGTCCGGGGCCGCCCCCTCGGTGAACAGCGCGACGCTGGCGTTGGCATCGACGAGGTTCCAGTTCCTATCCACCACCACGGCGGGGTAGGGTTCGTGTCCGGTGAGCACCTGACGCACCGCCCCACGCACGGCGGACATCTCGGGGGAGTCCAGCGCAGCTTCGGAGTAGACGGGCGCGTAGCCGGCGGCGAGCAGCAGGTGGTTGCGCTCGCGCAGCGGAAGATACAGCTCCTCGGCGAGGCGGAGGACCGTGTCGCGACTCGGCGCGGACCTACCGTTTTCCACGAAGCTCAAATGCCGGGCGGAGATCCCCGACTCGAGGGCGAGTTCGAACTGGCTCAAGCGGCGACGCCCCCGCCACCTGCGCAACAGCTCGCCGACCGGTCTCCGGGGTTGATGTGCTGTCGTCACCGAATCCTCACCTCCTTACCTCGCCGACCACCGTCTGGGTCCTCTGCGCGATGTGCCTGCCGCACTCAGCGGAAAGGTCGGTCTGGACGGCGATTGTCGATCGCCCTACGTGCGGCGCACGAGACACACCGTCTGCGTGGCCTTCCCGGCTGGCCCAAAAGGAGTCTGACATACAGTCTCCAGTCTAAGGTACGCACGGAGGAGACGCCGCTACAGCAGCGTCGCCTCTCGTCTCTCGGCGCCTCGTTGCGCCTAGCGTGGTCCAGCCGCCTTTCGGAGGGCGTAGAACTGCGCCGCGGCGAAGAGCGTGACCGCAGCGGCCTGGAAGAGGACGAACGCGGTGCCCAAAGGGGTCAGCGGGACCCAACCGGCCGCGACGACCACGATGCAGTCCACCGCGTACAGTAGGTTGAGCAGCCAGCAGGGCGAGCGGGGTCCCGAGCAGGTCGTCGAGCGCCGGGCTGGCGCCCAGCGAGAGGACGCCGAGCGCGCCGGAAGCAACGGCGTCGAGCTTCAGGGCCAGGCGCAGCAAGCCGCCGCGGTCCTCGTCGACGGGGCTGCGGATGCCGGACTGTGTCTGGTGTGTAGTCATGGAAATCTCCTTTCAAAAGGTCAGGCAGCATCGGTCGGTTGCTCAAAGAACCCGGTGACCTCGCGCAGCCGGCCGTCGGGAGCGAGCACGGCGAAGTCGACGCCAGCGACGACGGTCGAGCTATCGTCAGGTCCGACAAGTTCCCAGCCCCACCGCGCACGGTCGTTGTGGGCGTCGACAACCCCGGTCGGCCGGAAGCGGTGTCCGGGGAACTGTTCGTGCACCCCCGCCACCATCGCGTCCAGGGCATCCGGTCCCTCGGCGTCGAACATCGGATCGACGTAGCTCGCGTCGGGCGTCCACGTCGCCTCGATCACCTCACGGCGACGGGTCGGGTCGGTCTCGTTCCACATCGCGAAGTACCCATCGACCACCCCCTCGATCGACGTAGCGGCGTTGCTCTCGTTCACGATTTCTCCTTTCTTTCCGAACCTTCTCGATCTGGTCTACACGACAATGTTAGGAGCCGTTACTCGCCGCGTCGATTACCTGGGAGGTAATGAAAATCGCTGGGACTAACAACCTATGGTGGGTTCGGGTCCGCGACAGCACCGTGCGCCCACGCTCCGAAAGATCCCGAAACTTGCCTCGTGGCAGAGCGTCTTGAGGCGGTTCGACGAGTATCCTGGATTCGCGGCGGCTATTCTTGTCCCGGAGAATCCGATCGGCGGATTACGCGACATCCGGCGGACGGCTCACGCTACGAGCCTGTCCGGGAGTTGCCAGGCCACCAGCATCCATACCACCACCAGTAGCAGCACCAGCCTGTCGGTAGATGTGGCGTGCAGCTGGCGTAGCTTGGTGCGGCCGCGGCCGCCACGGTAGCTCCGGGTGTTCATGGCGGTGGGCACCGCCCTCGTCGAAGGGAACGCCGCGGGCCGTCTGGGCGCGGGCCAGGCGCTCGACCTCCTCTATAAAGATCGGGACGAACTTTATCGCTATGACG
This sequence comes from Actinomycetota bacterium, assembly GCA_020200675.1. Lineage (GTDB taxonomy): Bacteria > Actinomycetota > Rubrobacteria > Rubrobacterales > Rubrobacteraceae > Rubrobacter_F. Next base: position 5,962 of record JAIVIG010000063.1, on the reverse strand, counting down.
AACACCAACACCAGCTCGTTGACCGGAACCCGAAGTCTCTGCAAAGGCCCGAAGATGAGCTCCAGGCCGTTGGTCAGGTCCACGAGCGAGGTGGTGAGCATCAGCAGGGTCGTCACGTAGTAGAGGAAGATGACGCGCAGGCCCAGTATCCCCGCCGTGTAGAGACCCTCAGTCGAGATCGAGAGGAACCCCCAGCGCCACAGGTAGCTCGACTCCGGCACGTCTCCGGGGTAGAAGAGGACCTGAAAAAAGAGGACAAAGACCAGGAACCCCAAAAAGAGCTGGCTCCCTCGCAGAACGTACCCGATCGGGACGCGCGAGACGAGCTGTATCAGGACGAGCAGGGGCAGGACTATGGCGAAGCCGAGGAAGTCGTTGATGAGAAACGAGGCGACGATAAACACGAACGTGATGACCAGTTTGATGCGAGCGTCCATGCGGTGGATCGGCGAACCCGTGTCTATGAACTGCCCGAAGATGACGTTGCGCTGTAGCTCGAGCACTACGCTACTCCAAGCTTCTTGAGCAACTCGGCTTCCAGCTCGTCTTCGGTCAGGATCTCGGCCGGCAGGTCCGGGAACAGCTTCTTGAACTCACGAGCGCCGATGACGGGCTCGGGTAGCGTGATATCGAGCTGCGCGAGCCGATCGGCCTCGCGCAACACCTCACGCACCGGACCGTCCATGACCACGCGGCCTTCGTCGAGGACCACGAAGCGGTCGCACAGGAGGCTCGCGTCGCTCAAGGACGCGGAGCACACGATCAGGGTAAGGTCGCGATCTTTCTGGAGCCGTATCAGGAGCTCCAACAACTCCCTGCGGCCTCGCGGGTCGAGCCCCGCCATCGGCTCGTCCAGCACCAGGACCGGCGTGTGCATGGCGAGCACCCCGGCTATCGCCACCCTCCGGCGCTGCCCGCCCGAGAGCGCGTGAACGTAGCGCAGCCGGTACTCGGGATACGGGAGGCCCAGGGCATTCAAGCTCTCCTCGACGCGCCGCCTCGTCTCCTCGGCCGGGAGCCCGGCGGCCGTCGGGCCGAACGCCACGTCCGCGCCGACGACGTCTTCTATGATCTGCGAGTCGGGTTGCTGGAAGACGATGCCGACCTCCCGGCGCAGCTTTCGCCGGTCGTAGCCGGGCGCGGCAACGTCTTCGCCATCGTAGAAGACCTGCCCGGGCTTGAGGCGAAGGAGGTGGGCGAAGGAATCCACGACGGTAGACTTGCCCGACTGGGTGGGGCCGACTATTCCTACACGCTCGCCGCGCCGTATCCGGAAGGAGACGTCCCGGATCGCCTCGCTCGCCCGTGGGGTGCCTTCGAGGTAGGTGTAGCGGAAGTTCCTCAACTCCAGGATAGGAGGTCCTTCAGATCGCATCAGCCGGGAGACTCCGCAGAGTGTTCCATCGCGGCGGAGACGGCGTTCCGCAGGTCCGTTTCGTTGAGGATGTCGCCGTTCAGCGGCACGCCACGGGCCCGCAGCCTGCTCGCGAGGCTCGCGGCCAGGGGCACGTCGAGCCCGACTTCTCGTAGCTTCTCCACGTGCCTGAACACCTTCGCCGGCGTCCCGTCGAGGACGATGCGGCCCGCGTCCATGACCACGACGCGGTCGAAGAGCACCGCCTCGGACATCGAGTGCGTGACGTGCAGGACGCCCATGCCCTCGCTGCGTTTCAAGTCCCTGACCGTGGAGATCAAGCGCAGGGCGACGGGGACCGGGAGGAGCGAGGTCGGCTCGTCCAGGACCAGGAATTGTGGGCGCATCGCCAGGGCGCCGGCGATGGCCACCCGCTGCTTCTGGCCCGAGGAGAGGTCTTCGATCAGGCGCCCACCGATCTCCTCTAACCCGAGCGCCTCCAAAGACGACTTGACGCGTTTTGCGATCTCCTCTCGCGGGAGCCCCAGGTTCTCGGGACCGAAGGCCACGTCGTCTTCGACCCGGTTCATCACGAGCTGGTCATCCGCGTCCTGGAAGACGACCGAGACCCTGCGACGCACCTCCCACTGGTTCTCCTCCCGAACAGGGATACCGTCTATGCGGATCTCGCCCTCCGTCGGGTAGAGGACGGCGGTGAGGAGCTTGACGAGGGTGCTCTTCCCCGAGCCGTTGTGGCCGATGATCGCCACGGACTGCCCCGGCTCTATCCTCAAGTTCAACCCGCGCAGCGCGGGCACCGCGTCGGCCTCACCCGTCCGGTAGGCGAACGAGACGCCTTCGAGCTCGATCACCGCAACCTCGCCAGGGGATAAAGAACGGGAACCCGCACTTTCTCGACTCCCGACTCCCGATCTTTCAGTAGCGACGCTCTTCGTCGGACTTCTCCTCCGGAGCCGTGGTGCGCCCGCTGCGGAAGAGCATGACGCCTCGGACCACGACGACCGTCACGACGGCCGCGATGATCGCCTCCACTATCGCCTGCGGCACTATGGGCACGACCGCCGCCAGCGGCAGGTACCCCAACAAGACGGCCATCCCCAGGACCCCGACGGTGTTTGTCAGCGAACCCAGGATGCCGGCGACGGCCGACGCGAGGTCTATGCTCCAGCGACGCAGGCCCACGAAAACGGCCCAGGCCACAACGCCGATAAAGAGGCGCGGCAGTATCGAGACCAGCGGGTCCCTGAAAAACGGAACCTCGGCCTGGATAAAGGAGAAGATCCCGAAGATGCCGCCGACTATCGTCCCCACCACCGGCCCCTCCAGGGCGCCGCCCAGGATAACGGGCACGTGTATGATCGTCGCGTTGCCCGCCAGGTTCGGTACCGGGATAAAACCCAGGCGCGTGGCGCCCAGGAAAATCGCGATCCCCCCGAGAATCCCGGCTATGACGATCTGCCGGACGTTAAGGCTAAAAACCGAGCCCCTCCGGCCGCCCTCCGAGTTGGTCGTCATCTCCGCTCCTCCTTATAGTCTGGCCTGCGTCGGAGTATCTGCAACTGCGCAAATTATCGCAGACGTAACACTATAGAGGAGGCGTGAAGCGCCCGTCGGCCGCCGTCCAACCACCATCGACCAGCATAAAGGACCCCGTGACGTAGGAGCTCGCTTCCGAGGCCAGATATACCACCGCCCCGACCATCTCGTGTGGTTGCGCCCAGCGGCCGAGGATGCTCTTCGCGGCGTAGGAATCGTACCAGTCGGGGCTGTCCTTTATCTGGGCGGTCAGCGGCGTCTCGACTACACCGGGCGCCACAGTGTTCACGCGCACCCCCCGGGGTCCTAACTCGGCGGCCAGGGCCCGCAGCATCTGCACGGTCCCCGATTTGGTCGCGGCATACACGCCCTGTCCCGGCTCGACGGTCTGGGCCCGGATGCTCGAAAAGGCGATGATGCTCCCCGAGCCCCTCTCGGCCATGCCCCGTCCGAAATCGCGGACCAGACGGAAGGTCCCCTTGAGGTTCAGCTCGACCACCCGGTCGAACTCCTCGTCCGTGATCTCCAACAGCGGCTTGCGCACGTTTATGCTGGGCGTACTCACCAGCACGTCCGGCGTACCCTCCCGCTCGACAACGGCCCTCACACGCCTGGGCGAGAGCATGTCCAGCCCTATGGCCTCCGCCTTTCCTTTGTGTTGCGACCGGATCTCCTGAGCCGTGTTCTCGGCCGCCTCGGCGTCCACGTCCGCACACAAGACATCCGCGCCAAAAGCCGCGAGCCCGTGCGAACACGCCTCGCCGATGCCGCTGCCCGCCCCGACCACGAGCGCAGTCTTGCCGGAGAGGTCGAACATCGAGCGGTAGTCAAACACGTTGCCCTCCTTGGCTAGCGGCAGAAGTACATGGCAGTCGCGGCGTAGAGGCGACAGGTGGTAAGGAGCTCGTCCACATCTACCCACTCGTCCTTGTGGTGAGGAATAGTCCGGTCTCCAGCGCCCGTGGTGACTATAGGGATGTTGGCCCAGGCGTGCAGGAAGGTGCCGTCGGTCGCTCCGGGTACTCCGTTGTAGCGCGGTTCCCGGCCAGTCAGCTCTTTGTAGGCCGCCGTCATGGCGAGGATCAGGGGATCGTCCATATCGGTCTTGGTGTGCGGCCGTTCCTCTATAACCTCCAGCTCAGCCTCGAAGTCCGGGTCTTCCGCTCCGAGCTCGGCCAGGCAATCTTCGAGGCGCGTGACGATCTCTTCGTGGGATTGGGCGGGGATGGTGCGTATGTCGAGAGCTACGTATGCGCTGGCCGGGATCACGTTTATCTGCGGCTCGCCGCTCTCGGGGCCGAGCAGGACGGTCGGGGTGATGCTCGGGTAGCCCAAGAACGGGTCTTCGCCGTGGCGTGAGATCTCCTCCCGCTCCAACTCCTCGACGGCCACGACGAACCGCGCCGCCCGGGTAACAGGGTTGACGCCGCTCAGGGGCATCGCCCCATGCGCCATACTGCCTCTCACCGTCACTTCTACCCGCATCGCCCCCTTCTGGGCCACGCACAGCTGGTTCTCCTCCGGCTCGCAGATCACGGCCCCGTCCACCCCCTCCGCGTGCCCCTGCCGGATGAATTGCTTGATGCCCGACATCATCCCCTCCTCGTCTACCGGGTGGCACAGGAGGAGCCGGCCCGCGAAAGGAACGCTGGCGTCTTTGATCGCCTTGACGGCCATGACGGCGGCGGCCAGGTTCCCCTTTGTGTCGCAAGACCCACGGCCGTAGATCCGGGACCCTACGAGCTCTGCGCCGAAAGGAGGATAGCTCCACTCCTCGGCCCGCCCCTCGGTTACCACGTCCGTGTGCCCCTCGAAAAGCAACGTCTTGCCGGGACGGTCCCCGCTCCACAGCGCCCACACGTTCGGACGGTTCTCAGAGACCTCTTCCATCCGAACATCGAAACCATTTCCTTCCAGGTAATCGGCGACGTATTGCGCCGCACGAGCCTCGTTCCCCTCGGGAGTACCCGGGCAGAAGACGCTGGGAATACGGACGAGATCCCGGGTGAAGCGGATCAACTCGTCGCGATCTATCCGCTCCAACACGGCCTCCAGATGTTCGAGAACTCCGGGATCTCCCGCGGCCCGTTCCGTGATCCCGGAGTTCTCCCGGCTTGCCGAGAAACTATCTTCCGTCGGTTTCGCGTCTTGCTCCGACAACGCGTTGCCTCTCCTGGCACTCTACCTTTCCCTCGTGGCAAGCATAACATAGCCTTTGGCCGGCCAGATCTACTTGACACCACGTCTATCGGGTGTACGTTAACTCCTATCTGGATGGTAAGGAGATGGCGAAGTGAGCGAAACGGAGAAGATCACGATAAATCTGGGGCTGGTGGACCTCGGGCAGATCGACCTGCTGGTACGGGAAGGCTTCTACCAGAACCGCACCGACTTCATCCGCACGGCGATCCGCAACCAGATCGGAGAACACGCCGAGGCGGTCAAACAGACGGTAGCCCGCAAGACGCTGGTGCTCGGCCTGCAAAACTACACCCGCCGCGACCTGGAAGCGGTGCGCGCTGCCGGTGAGGCGCTACAGATCAGGGTGCTCGGCCTGGTAACCATCGCCGACGACGTCCCCCCGGAACTGGCCCTGGCGACCATCGACTCCATCGAGGTGCTGGGCGCATTCCGGGCGAGCCCGGCCGTGAAGGAAGCGCTGGCGGACCGAACCCGCTCGTCGTGATGCGAAGATCGAACATATACGAACACGCTATACCCGGGATGCAGTAGCGGGTCGGCGCTGTATCGTACGGCATACCGGCCTGGCTTTGGCCCCGACTTAGGGGCTCCTCGATCTCAAAGGTGCGCACGTCGAAAACCGTCCAGTACGCAGGGCCAAAAGCGACGTAATATTCGAAGCTACGCTACCCGAGGATTCACCTTGTCACCCCCGTGAACGAGTACGTTTGGCTATCTCCATTCCATCGGAGAGCCTTGCCAGACTCTCCTCCGGTTTCTAGACCTACCCCCTCTTAGCCATACGAACATCCAGCCTATGCCTTTATGTCGAGGGCTTCTGTCGAGACTCTGACGCGACGATGATAGAGG
>JAIVIG010000340.1 GCA_020200675.1 Actinomycetota bacterium | reverse complement strand
GATCACCACCGCGAGCGGCGCGAGGACCGCGAGGTAGACGTACCGGAAGCCCACACCGGCCGAGAGGAGAGCCCCCGCCGAGAGTGCCCCCACCACCCCGCCGGCGCTGAACGTCGCGTGCAAGACGGCCATTATGCGGCGGCCGGCGGCCCTCTCCAGGTCGACCGCGGCGGCGTTTATACCGACGTCGTAGAGCCCGGAGGCGGCGTACAGTACCACCAGGGCCGCGAGCAGAGAGGCGTAGTTGCCGGCGGCGGCCAGGGCGGCGACCCCCGTCCCGAAGGCCACACCCGAGAGGACCAGGAACGGGCCCCGTCCCAGGCGGTCCGTCGTCCATCCCAGGAGGGCCATCGCGAGGATGGAGGCCGCAGCCCCCACGAAGAGGGCGAGCCCCAGAGGGCCGGGCGAGAGGACGAGCGCATCGCTCAGGTCCGCCAGTAGGACCGCGAAGGAGCCCCAGAAGAGGCCAAAGAAGCCAAAAGCCCCGAGCAGCACCGGCAGGGCGCGCGTTCCCGCGCGCAAGCCCCCATCTCTTCGTCCGGCTCCACGCACGCGGCCCCCTATCGTCGGCCAGCGGCCCTGAGGGTATAGTCGGGAAGAACCTTTTACAAGAAGCAGGCCACGGACTCTGCTACCGGATGTTGGCGCGACGGGGACAGCAACATTAGCTTCCTCAACTCACTGCCACGTATGCGACGAATCTTGCGGAGGTCTTACACAAGATCGGAAGAATCGCCCGCGGGTTCGACCGGCCAGTCCTGGACAGCCGCCCCATACGGCTGGCGGCAGGAATCGACAGGTGTAAGGGTTTCGTAAGAAAAACGCAAGACCTGCGTAAGGCCGGTCGGGTAGCATTAACCGTGCAATACCTCGGAAGGTTGAAGGGTAACTAGGGCGATCAGAGATACGATCCGACGGCCGGCTTCGATCCGGAGGTACAGCGGGCGATCTCCGTGTGGTGCAAGCGCTTCACCGTCAACTTTGCGGCCGCGTCTTTGCGATAACGATTGTCTCGTACAATACGATCGGGTAACCGTTTGGGAGAGGAGAGCCGTGACTTATCGACCGATTGAGAATTACGGGATCATCGGGGACATGCATAGCGTGGCCCTGGTGGGCATGGACGGGTCGATCGACTGGCTCTGTTTCCCACACTTCGACTCGCCGAGCGTCTTCGGGGCCATCCTCGACGACGAGAAAGGCGGCCGTTTCCAGATCTCCCCCGCCTCTGGAGATTTCACATGCAAACAGCTCTACTGGCCGGATACCAACGTCCTGATCACGCGGTTCTTCTCTCCGGCCGGGGTCGGGGAGATCACGGACTACATGCCGGTGGGCGTCCCCGAAAACGGTCACGGGCACCATCAACTAATACGTCGTGTCAAGGTGGTCCGCGGTGAGATGTCCTTCCGGATGGAGTGCTTCCCGGCCTTCGACTACGCCCGGGAGGAGCACGAGACCGAGATCTCCGATGAAGGCGCGTGCTTCCGCTCGCCACAACTTGGCCTGGGCCTAACGGCGAGCGTTCCCCTGGAGCAACAGGACAGGGGGGTCGCCGCCGAGATTACGCTTCAGGAGGAGCAGACGGCGATGTTCGTGCTCCGGGAGATCGAGGCCGGAGCCGGCTGTGGCATGTCTCTCTCAGAGCCAGAGGCCGAGGAGCTTCTGAGGCAGACGGTGGAGTACTGGCGCCGGTGGCTCTCGCAATGCACCTACACCGGCCGCTGGCGCGAGAGGGTCTACCGCTCGGCGCTGGCGCTCAAGCTCCTGACCTTCGAGCCGACGGGGGCGATCGTGGCGGCGCCAACGTGTAGTCTGCCGGAGTCTTTAGGCGGCGAGCGAAACTGGGACTACCGGTACACCTGGATCCGGGACGCCGCCTTCACCCTCTACGGTCTCTTGCGCATCGGGTTCACCGAGGAGGCCGCCCAGTTCATGGGCTGGCTGGAGTCCCGCTGCCAGCATTCCAATCCCGACGGCTCTCTGCAGTTGATGTACGGGATAGATGGGCGAAGCGACCTGACCGAGGAGACCCTGGATCACCTGGACGGCTATCGCGGCTCGCGCCCGGTCAGGATCGGGAACGGCGCCTACGACCAGCTCCAACTCGACATCTACGGCGAGCTGATGGACGCGGTCTACCTCTACAACAAGCACGGGGACCCTATCTCGTACGACCTGTGGACCCGTCTGCGCGTGCTCATCAACTGGGTCTGCGACAACTGGCAACAGAAAGACGAGGGGATCTGGGAGATCCGCGGCGGGCAGCGACACTTCGTGTACTCCAAGCTGATGTGTTGGGTCGCCATAGACCGTGGCCTCAGGCTGGCATCCAAGCGTTCGTTCCCCGCGGACCGCGATCGGTGGCTCAAGGTACGCGACCAGATCTACGAGGAGATCATGGAACGGGGGTGGAGCGCCGAGCGCAAGGCGTTCGTGCAATCTTACGATGACGACACCCTGGACGCTTCGAACCTGATCATGCCGCTCGTATTCTTCCTCTCCGCCAATGACCCCAGGATGCTCGGGACGCTGGACGCTACCAACCGTTCTCCGAAAGACGGCGGCCTGGTCTCCAACAGCCTCGTGTACCGATACGACGTCGAGAAGTCGCCGGACGGCCTCGAGGGAGAAGAAGGGACGTTCAACCTTTGCTCGTTCTGGCTCGTCGAGGCGCTTACCCGCGCGGGACGGGTTGACGAAGCCCAGCTCATCTTCGAACAGATGCTGGGCTACTCCAACCACCTGGGACTCTACGCCGAGGAGATCGGCCCTGGCGGCGAGGCCCTGGGCAACTTCCCTCAGGCCTTTACGCACCTTACCCTGATCAGCGCCGCCTTCAGCCTCAACCGGGCGCTCGGAGCCGGGAGCCCAGGAGGACAATAACGTCGCCCCCGCCCGGGCGATCCTGAGCGCGAGCTAACCGGAAGAACGAGAAGGAGCTACATGACGGAAGCAAAGAATGAGTTTGGAGTGGTCGGGTTGGGCCGGATGGGCGGCGACCTCGTCCTTCAGGCACTGGAGAAAGGCATGCGCGTGGTCGGCTCCACGCGCAAGGGCGCCCCGGACGACATGCTCGAGGCCGGTCTCGTCGAGGTTGGCTCCCTGGAGGAGTTCAAGGCGCAGCTCGCTCCCCCGAGGGTGGTCTTTCTCTACATCCCGGCGGGGCCGCCGGTAGATCAGGTCCTCGACGACCTCGCCGAGCAACTCGACGAGGGTGACATCCTCGTCGATGGCGGCAACTCTTACTGGGGCGACTCGATCCGACGCCACCGCCGGCTCAAGGAGCGGAGCATCCACTTCGTGGACCTGGGGACCAGCGGCGGCATCGAGGGCGCGCGCAACGGGGCCTGCTTTATGGCCGGCGGCGAATGGGAGGCTATCGTCGAGGTCGAGCCGATCGTGCGCGCTCTGGCGGTGGAGGGCGGTTACGTCCACGCAGGTCCCCCGGGAGCTGGGCACTTCGCCAAGCTGGTTCATAACGGGATCGAGTTCGGTATGCTGCAGGCCATCGCGGAGGGCGTGGACCTCCTGGAGCATTACCGCGACAAGCTGGAGATCACCGAGGTCCTGCGCTGCTGGCGCCACGGGTCGGTGATACGGTCCTGGCTCATAGACTTGATGGAGGAGGCCTATCGATCGGACGGCGGGACAGACGGCATCCCCGCCTACGTCGAGGATACGGGCGAGGTGAACTGGCTCGTCGACGACGCCCTCCACATGGAGGTGCCGGTTCCGATCATCTCGCAGTCCGTGATGCAGCTCTTTGCCTCGCGCGACGACGAGAAGAACTGGGCCCGCTCCATCGCTATGATGCGCCACGGATTCGGCGGCCACGCCTACGGTAAGGACGAAGCGGCCGCCCGCGAACGCCGGGAGGGACGTATAGGAGGTTTCCCGAGTGAGTAGCTCGAAGCATCCAAGAGCAGAGAGGAGCTCTTCTTAATGAGCACGGAACAACACTACGACGCCATCGTGATCGGCTCCGGCCAGGGCGGGAAACCGCTCGCGGGTGCGCTGGCCGAGGCCGGGCACAAGACCGCGATCATAGAGCGGGAACATGTAGGCGGCTCCTGCGTAAACGTAGGCTGCACGCCGACCAAGACGATGGTCGCCAGCGCCCGGACGGCCTACGTGGACCGTCGTTCGGAGGATTACGGCATCCACAACGGCCAGGTAACCGTCGAGATGACCGAAGTGCGGCAACGCAAGCGAGACATCGTAGACAAATTCCGCAACGGCGTCCGGCGGATTATCGAGAGCACCAAGGGCCTGGACCTGTTTCTGGGTGAGGCTCGCTTTACCGGTCCGAAGGAGCTCCGGGTAGATCTGAACGACGGCGAAACGGTCCGGTTGACCGCCGACAACATCTTCATCAACGTCGGCGCTCGACCCCTGGTTCCACCTATCGAAGGGTTGGACAGCGTGCCTACCCTGGACTCCACCTCGATCATGGAGCTGGACGAGGTCCCCAATCATCTGCTGGTGCTCGGCGGCGGCTACGTAGGCCTCGAGTTCGCCCAGATGTTCCGCCGCTTCGGCAGCGAGGTCACGATAATGCAGCGGGGTGAGCAACTGCTGGCCCGCGAAGATGAAGACGTGGCCGAGGCGGTAGCAGAGATCCTGCGCGAAGACGGCATAGAAGTGCTGCTCGAAACCGAGGCGTTACGGGCCGAACAGAACGGCGACGGCAGAGTAGGACTGACCGTACAGACACCGGACGGGGAGCGCACGCTCTCCGGCTCTCACCTGCTGGTGGCCATAGGTCGGCCGCCAAACACCGACAGCCTCGACCTCGACGCGGCCGGCGTGCAGGCCGACAAGCGTGGTTTCGTCGAGGTCAACGAGCGGCTGGAGACCAACGTACCGGGCGTCTACGCCCTGGGCGACGCGAAGGGCGGTCCGGCCTTCACCCACATCTCCTACGACGACTTCCGCATCCTCAGCACCAACCTGCTCGAAGGCGGGGGCGCCACCATCACCGACAGGCTGGTAGCTTACACCGTCTACATCGACCCGCAGTTGGGCCGGGTGGGAATGAGTGAGAGGGAGGCCAGAGAGCAGGGCCGCGACGTTCAGGTCGCCAGGATGCCGATGAGCCACGTTCCCCGGGCTTTAGAGATGGACGAGACCCGCGGCATGATGAAGGCCGTGGTGGACGCCGACACGGGTCGGATCCTGGGTTGCACGATCCTGGGTATCGAAGGCGGCGAGATCATGTCGATGGTACATATAGCTATGATGGGAGATCTACCCTACACGGCCCTCCGGGACGGCCCCTTCGCCCACCCGACGCTCGCCGAGTCGTTGAACAAGCTGTTCGCTACCCTCAACGGGTGAGAGGAGAGCCAGAGTGTCCACCAACCTGCGCGTCGGCGACGTCTTCCCGGACTTCGAGCTACTAGACCATCGCGAAAAGCCGCGCCGGCTCTCCGGGTACGTCAAGCCCAGCCCCATGGACGAGAAGCTCGGCTTCACCGACGGCTACCCGCTCGTCCTGATCTTCGGCCGTGGTTTCTTCTGCCCGCGCGACCAGCAGCACATGCGTCAATTAGTCGAACTCCAGTCCGAGCTTGCGGTGAACTTCGGCAAGCTCGTGACGGTCAGCGCCGACGCGCCGCTCGTAGGGGCGGCCTTCCGCGCCGGGTTGGGAGCGGAGTGGCCCTTCCTGTCCGACGAGAAGCGGGAGGTCATCGAGCGCATCGGCATCCTCGACGAGACCGAAGGAGAGTACGCCTACGTTGCCCAGCCCTTTACCTTCGTGCTGCGCCCCGACCTGACGATACACAAGATCTACGACGGCTGGTTCTTCGTCGGGCGGCCGACGCTCGAAGAGCTGCGCCAGGACCTGCGCGAGGTCATGAGCGGGCGGTCGGACTACCACTACGAGGCGCACGACACGCCGGAGGCCAAAAAGATCCGAATCCCCCAGCAGGAGTGGATCGACGGCGCGCCGCCGCTCGGCGCTAACGGCCTGCATGTAGCGCAAGGCGTGGTACGCTCTTTCGACGTGGACGCTGGCCTTCACCGCCATTCCTGGTGAGGGGTACCGCACCTTGAGCCCGGGCACGCCGGTGAGGTTCGAACTGGTCGAGAACGAGACGGGTCCAACGGCCCGCAACATCCAGAAGCGAGGATAGCCACGGAATGAAGCTACTCTCCGTAAACGTTTCGTTGCCCAAGGAAGTCCCGCACGGGCGTGAAACGGTGTCCACGGGCATCTTCAAGGAACCGGTCGGGAGTAGGATCATGCTGCGGAAGTCGAACCTCGACGGGGATGGACAGGCGGACCTCGAGAACCACGGGGGCGTCGACCGGGCGGCTTACGCCTACTCCATCGAGAACTACGACCACTGGCGACGCGAGCTCGGCCGGAACGAGTTCGCCTTCGGCCAGTTCGGAGAGAATTTCACCGTCGAGGGGATGATGGAAGACGAGGTCCACATCGGCGACGTCTTCCGCGTCGGGGAAGCACTGGTCGAAGTCTCCCAGCCGCGCCCCCCGTGCTTCAAGCTCGGCATCAAGATGGGCATGCCCGGGTTCCCCAAGCTGTTTCTGGCGAGCGGTCGCGTCGGGTTCTACCTGCGCGTCCTGGAGGAAGGCGAGGTCGGCGCGGGGGACGTGTTCGAGCGCGTCGAGAGCGACCCCGAACGGATGTCGGTGCGGGAGATGAGCCACCTGCTCTTCTTCGAGCCGAAGAACCTGGAGGGAGCAAAGCGGGCGCTGCGCGTTCGAGCACTCTCGCCCGGGTGGCGCGACTCGTTCGAGCAACGCCTGGCCAAAGCCGGCGCCACCGATGAGAAAGACAAGGCTGCAAAAAAGGAGAGTCCCGGATGAAAGCGGTCGCCGTCTTCCCCGGCAAGCCCGACAGCACGCACCTCGCCGACTTGCCGGAGCCGAGCGTCGACGACGTTTCCGACGGGCGCGGCGTGCTCGTCGAGGTGTTGCGCGTTGGGGTGGACGGGACGGATCAGGAGATCGACGCCGGCGAGTACGGCGCGGCCCCGGAAGGCTACGACTTCCTGGTCACCGGCCACGAGTCGTTCGGACGGGTACTGGAGGTCGGCCCGAATGTGAGCGACCTACGTCCCGGCGACCACGTGACGGCGACAGTGCGCAGACCCGGCGACAGCATCTACGATCTGATCGGCGCCTACGACATGACCACCGACGATACGTACTACGAGCGCGGCATCAACCTGCTGCACGGCTTTTTGACCGAGCGCTACGTGGAAGATCCGGAGTACATAGTCAAGGTGCCCGCCGGCCTGAAGGAGGTCGGGGTGCTAATGGAGCCGGTCAGCATCGTGGAGAAGGGCATAGAGCAGGCCTACGAGATACAACGCCGTCTCGGGATCTGGCGACCGAGACGCGCCGCGGTGGTCGGCGCCGGATCGCTCGGCCTTCTGGCGACGCTCGTCCTCCGGCTGCGCGGCCTGGAGGTGACGACGCTAGCC
>JAIVIG010000339.1 GCA_020200675.1 Actinomycetota bacterium | reverse complement strand
CCGTGGGGGATCGTGGGCGGGTTGATCGGTATCGCCACTTCGCTGCCGGCCGGCGGGATAATCGGAGCTCTGGTCTGTTCGGCCGCCTTCAGGTTGCTCACGGAGAGGACCGTGCCGGTCGGGAAGTTTCAGCTCGGCGTACAGGTCATAAGCGGTGTGGTCATAGGGCTCGGGGTCTCGGGCGATTTTCTGGGCCAGATCCTGCAGGTCGCCGGGGCGGGCGCCCTGATCATCTCAACCCAGATGGTACTCTGGTTCGCGATGAGCTGGCTGCTCGTGAGGTTCTTCAACTACGATCTGCCGACGGCGACCCTCGCCTCTTCCCCCGGGGCCATAAGCGCGGTCATCTCGACCGCCGACGAGGCGCGCGCCGACACGGTGGTCGTAACCTTTATCCACCTGGTGAGGTTGAACGCGGTCATCGTCGTCGTGCCCCTCCTCGTCACCCTGTTCTTCAGCTAGCCGCCCGGGCGGAACGAGCCTAACGTACGACCTTCAGGGCGTCGGGTTCGATGCGGAAGGACATCGGCAAGTGGCCCCAGACCTCGCCGTCGAGCTGCACGGGTACCTGAGCGCCGGGAGAGGTGGCGCGCAGCTCCCTGGCGGTGAACGAGCGCATGGAGCGGTCGAGGGGTCTCTTGGCCAGGATGCGGGTCAGTATGTCGGCCCTCAAGAGCCGGCCCACCCGATCCACGAGGACGACCTCGAGCTTACCGGTCGCGAGCGCGGCCTCCTCGGCCACCCGGAAGTCGCCGCCGTAGTATTGTCCGTTGGCGACGATGGCGAACTGCGTAACGTACTTGTCTTCGCCGTGGAAAACGTGCAGCGGCGGCAGGTCCCCTTCGAGGTACACCTTCAGGGCCGCCAGGGGGAAGGCCAGGATCTTTAGATACCGCTTGAGGCGCGGGGTGACCTCGTTGACGACGTGGGCGTCGAAGCCTATTCCCGCCATGCAGGTGAAGCGGCGCTCCCTGCCCTTGCGGTCCGTGGCGACGCCGACGTCTATGCGCCTCTCCTTGCCGGCGAGAATGCGCTCGCAGGCCGCCTCCGCGTTCAGGGGCAGCCCGAGCTCCCGAGCCAGCACGTTCGCCGTCCCCAGGGGGAGGATGCCCAGAGTGGCGTCCGCCTCCAGGCCGTTGACGACCTCGTTCATCGTCCCGTCACCCCCGGCGGCGACGACGAGGCGGGCCCCAGCCAGAGTGGCGAGCTCGGTGGCGTGCTGCGGGCGCTCGGTCGGCCAGACCTCGACGTCGAGGCCGTCGGAACGCAGGATCTCCGCGCAGCGCTTGAGGTGGTCCTTGCCCTTGTGGCGCCCGGCCTTCGGGTTGCCGATGATGATGGCCTCTCTGGCTTCCATGCCGCTTATCATAAGCCCTTTCCCCGGAAGATACTCTCCCGTAACATGCTGGTTATGGAGAAGATGAAAGATTTCGTGGTGCCGGGGATAGGCGTCGACGTCGTGGATGTCGACAGGATGAAGTTCGCCCTCGAGAGGACGCCGAAGATACGCCAGCGGCTCTTTACGGAAGCCGAGATCGCCTACTGTGAGAAGTTCCGCTTCGCCGAACGCCATTACGCCGGCCGCTGGGCCGCGAAGGAGGCTGTGACGAAGGCTCTGGGCTGTGGCCTCATCCAGTGGAACGGCGTCGAGGTGATACGGCGCCGTCGCCAGGCCCCGACGGTGCGCATCTTCGGTAAGATAGAGCGGTTCGCCAATATGGTCGGCGTCCGCCAGGAGGAGCTCCAGATCTCCATCACCCACTCCGAGCTCTCCGCCGTCGCCGTCTGCATCGTCCGCCCTGTGGACCAAAGTCCCGAAGGGACCCCGTGAGGCTCTACTCCGCCGACGAGATGACCCGCGCCGACGAGGGCGCCCAGGATCTCGGCATACCCGGCGGCGCCCTCATGGAGCGGGCCGGCGTCGAGATGGCCCGCGCGACGCTCGACTATTTCGGGCCATTGGAAGGGCGCCGGATCCTCGTCGTTGCGGGCGGCGGAAACAATGGCGGCGACGGCTTCGTCATCGCCCGCGAGTTCCACCTGGCCGGCGCCGAGGTCACCGTGTTCGCGACGAAGGGCGAGTACGAGGGAGACGCGAAGGTCAACCGGGACGTCTTGCGTAACCTGAACGTGCGTTTCGTCGGGCCGGACGGGTTCGAGGACGAGCTGCGAGGGGCGGACCTCGTCGTCGATGCCCTGCTCGGTACCGGCTTTCGGGGCGAGGTGCGCGAGAAGGAGGCCGGTTTTATAGAGCAAATCAACGCGTCCGGCGCCGCGGTCGTCGCGGTGGACATGCCGTCCGGGGTCGACGGGTCGACGGGGGAGGTGTGGGGGGCGGCGGTGCAGGCAGATCTTACGGTGTGCGCGCATGCGGCGAAGCTCGGGTGCGTCGTCTCGCCGGGCCGGGAGCACGCCGGCGAGGTCGCCGTGGTGGAGATCGGCATCCCTCCCGAGGCGGACGTGGAGCCGGCGGCGACGTGGACGGACGCGAACTCTTTGCGGGGCCTGGTGCCGCGCCGGGCCGGGGCGGCCCACAAGTACTCGGCGGGGGCCCTGCTCGTGGTCGCGGGTTCCAGGATGGCGACGGGTGCGGCCATAATGGTGGCCCGGGGGGCGCAGAGAACCGGGTGCGGCATAATCTTCGTCGCGACCGCCGAGGGCGTCGCTCCCCTCGTCGACGCCCAACTCGTCGAGGTACTCGTTTCAGGAGTGCCCGAGGACGACGAAGGCAACATGGCCGCCGGTGCCCTTGACTCCATCCTCGAACAGGCGCAGGGGGCCTCGGCGGTCGTGCTCGGGCCCGGGATGGGGGTCGGGGAGGGGGGACGCGAGATCGTCGAGGGCGTTTTGAGAGAGACGGACGTGCCGGTGTTGCTAGATGCCGACGCCATCTCGAACCTCTCGGGACCGGGGACTTTGGCCGGGAGGGAGACACCGCCGGTTATAACGCCTCACCCCGGCGAACTCGGCAGGCTGCTCGACGAGAGCCCGAAGGAGGTCCAGGCACGTAGGCTTCACGTAGCGCGCCGGACGGCCGAAGAGGGTGGTTGTTGCGTACTCCTCAAGGGTGCGGACACGCTCGTAGCCCAGGGGAACCGTGTGTCGGTAAACTCGACCGGGAGCGCCGCTCTCGCGACGGCGGGAACTGGGGACGTTCTCTCGGGCACCGTGGGCGCGCTCCTCTCACGCGGGATGGACCCGTACGACGCAGCACGGACCGGGGCGTGGGCGCACGGGCGGGCGTCCGAACTCTGGGTCGAAGAGACCGGGTGGCCTCCGGAGAGCATGGCCGCCACAGACCTTTTGCTCCATCTGCCGCGCGCTTTCGGTGAGATCTACTAGGCGATCGTCGCGACGGTTGCGCAAGTCCCTTGATCTCTCCCTCTGGGAACCGTGCTTCGAGCAGTTCGTCGGGCAACGTTCTTCCCAGACTGACGTAGCGCACGACCTCGCCCACGTCCGCCGGGTCGTCTCCAACGCAAAACGGCTCGCCGCTTCGGAGGACGCGCGGATGGAGATCGTGCTGCCCGCGGCGTGGCTGCACGACTTCGCGACCGTCGCCAAAGACTCTCCGCTGCGGAGCACCGCTTCCGCGCTCGCCGCCCGGATCGCGGACGACTTCCTGCGCGACTCCGGCTATCCCGCCGGGTTAATACCGGACGTGCGGCACGCGATCGAGGCTCACAGCTTCTCTGCCAGGATCACGCCGCGGACGCGAGAGGCGATGGTGGTGCAGGACGCCGACCGTCTCGACGCCCTCGGCGCGGTCGGCATCGCCCGGTGCCTTATGCTGGGAGGAGCGATGGGGAGGCCGCTGTACGATCCCGACGAGCCGTTCCCCGACGCGCGAATCCCCGACGATGCGGCCAACGTCCTGGATCACTTCTACGTCAAGCTCCTGCACATCTCCTCGACGATGACTACTGCGGCCGGGCGGACAGAGGCGCGTCGCCGGACGGAATTTATGCGCGAATACCTGCGGCAACTCGGGTGGGAGATACGAGCCGACCACGAACCGGAAGAGAATCCCTGATATGTGCTAATTTCGGTTGGGCGGCGTCGATGTACGGAGCCGGTATTTGGAGTAGTATCAGAGGGATGAAGACGAATGGGCTGGAAGGGGTTTAGGGCGTGGAGCAGAGAGACATCCGGGAGCTCAGGGTCGGGGACGTCATGGAGACCGACTGGCCGACCCTGGGACCCGAGAGCACCGTGGAGGAGGCGATAAAGCTCTTCGCCGAGGAACGCGTCTCCGGGGCCCCGGTCGTCGAGGACGGGCGGCTCGTCGGGATAATCACTGAAGGCGACTTGATCTTCCAGGACGCGGACGTGAGGGCGCCGGGCTTCCTCGACATACTCGGCGGCATCGTGCCGCTCGGGGATACGGATGAATACCGCAGGGAGGCGCTCAAGAGCGCGGGCGTCACCGTCGGCGAGGTGATGACGGACGACCCCGTGACCGTCACTCCCGAAGTGACCCTTGCCGAGACCGCGACGATCATGGCCGATAGGCGCAAGAAGATACTGCCCGTCGTCGAGGGAGGGCGGCTCGTCGGGGTGATAACCCGCATGGACATCCTCACCCTGCACGTTATAAGACCCCGCCTCTGAGAACCGCTTGACCGGCCGCGTCATCCCGAAGGTTCCGAGCCGCACCTGGGCCGAGGTGGACCTCGGCGCGATCCGGCACAACGTCCGCACTCTCAAGCGCCGCGCCGTGGACGCCTGGCTCATGGCCGTCGTAAAGGCCGACGCCTACGGTCACGGCGCCGTCCCCGTCTCCCGCGCCGCCCTCGAGGCCGGCGCCGGCTCTCTGGCCGTCGTGACGGTCGAGGAGGGCGCGGATCTGCGGCGAGCCGGCATCGACGCCCCGATTCTCGTCTTCACCGACCTCCTCCCTGACGAGCTTGCCCTCGCCGGAGAGTGCCGCCTCCAGGTCACGGCCCACTCCATCCCGAGCGCCAGGCGCATCGCAGCACACCCCGGCCTCGAAACCCATCTCAAGATCAACACCGGTATGAATCGCTGGGGCGTCGAGCCGGACGAGGCGGGGGAGGCCCGCAAGATCCTGGGCTCGCAACTGGTCGGGGTCTACACCCACCTCGCCTCCGCCGACTCCGACGCAGAGGCCACCAGTCGCCAGCTTGAAGTCTTCGACGACGTTCTGACCACGCGGGACTTCGGCGGCGTCCTCGTACACGCGGCCAACTCCGCCGGCACGCTCTGGCACCCCTCCTCCCGCTACGACTGCGTCCGTCCCGGCATTGCCCTCTACGGTCTCCATCCGGCGGGGGACAAGGGCGACCCGGCCGATGAGGACTTGATGCCGGCGCTCTCTCTCAAGAGCTACGTGGCAAGCGTACGGCGCCTCGCGCCCGGCGAGGGGGTCTCTTACGGGTTGACGTTCAGGGCCGAAGCATCTATGTTCGCGGCGACGGTGCCGGTCGGGTACGCCGAGGGGTATCGCCGCATCCTCTCGAACCGGGCGTCGGCGCTCGTTCGCGGGGAGCGGCGGCCGCTGTTGGGGAGGATGACGATGGACGCTTGCGTCTTCGGGGTCGACGATGGCGTAGAGGTCGGGGACGAGGTCGTGCTGGTCGGGGAGCAGGGCGGGGAGAGCGTTCGGGCAGAGGAAGTCGCCCGGTGGTCGGACACGATAAACTACGAGGTGACAACCGGGATCGACGCCCGGCGCGTGGAGAGGAGCTACGTCTGATGTTCGAGGATCTTGACTGGAAGGGCGCCTTCAAACGTGCGGCCTTCGCCGCCGCGCTGTACGTCTTGTTCATCTACGTGATGACCATCGCGTTCCCGGACACTTTCGGAGCGAGCACCAACATCGTCTCCACGCTGGTCGTCGCCGTGGCTTTCTTTTTGATCTACACACCCTTCTTCGCCTTCGCCGAGCGGCGCAAAAAGCGGCGTCTCGCCGAGATGAAGGCCCAGCAGAAGGGCAAGCCCGGCGCGAAAACCGGGGCCAGGGCGAAGGCCGGAGCCACGCAGGGAACCGGCCCGGACGACGAGGAGGCTGGGGAGGGCGACCTCAGGGGACGCCACAACCCCAACACCAGCCGCAGAAAGGCGGCGCGGCG
>JAIVIG010000338.1 GCA_020200675.1 Actinomycetota bacterium | reverse complement strand
CCGAGCTGAGAGTCGAGCTACGCAAGGCCAAAGAGCGTTTGAGACACAGCCAAGGATGTCATCCTTGGCTGTGTCAGGCAGCCGGGTTTCGAGGTTTAGATGTTCACGCTGATATCAATAGAACGGATTCACAAAAGTTCTGCACCCAATACTCTATACTTCCGCGGCGTAGAGGTTGGCATCAACGGGTGCTAGAAAGAGGGAGTAGGCATTGGCAGGAACAACCGACGTCGTAACAAGACCCTTCACTGTCGCAGCCGGGGCTGTCAAGCGGCTACCCTGGTGGGTTGGTCCGATCACCGTTACCGCCGTTCTGGTTGGTTTCGGGATCTACGTGATGATCACGATTCTCTTCTTCGCGAGGGGTGAGTACGAAAACTACCTCTCGCCGTTCTACTCTCCGCCGATCGGCACACCTTCCTGGTGGCCAGACTGGCTCTCGCCAGCGTTCCTGGTGCTTTGGGCACCGCTCGGGTTCCGGGCGACGTGTTACTACTACCGCAAGGCGTACTACCGGGCCTTCTTCTGGGACCCGCCGGGGTGCGCGAGCAAGGCCCAGCAGCGCGAACCGCGCAGCGCGGAGAACTACCGGGGCGAGAGAAACCTCTTCGTGTGGAACAATATCCACCGGTACTTCCTCTACGCTACCTTCGTCGTCCTCGCATTCCTCACGATAGACACAGTGCGGGCGTTCTTGCCCGAGGGGTCGTTCGGGATTACCGTCGGTTCCCTGATCTTCCTGGTTAACTTGGTATTGCTCTGGACGTACCAGATCTCGTGCCACTCCTTGAGGCACTTGGTGGGCGGCAGGGTCGATTGCTACTCTTGTGTAACGGGAGGTAGTGCGCGGCACAAGGCCTACAACTGGCTCAGCGTGCTCAACCGCCAGCACGCGCTCTGGGCCTGGCTCAGCCTGTTCTCGCTCCTGATCACGGACGTTTACATAAGGCTCCTGCTCGCGGGGGTCGTACCAGATTTGAGAATCATTTAGGCAAAGGATAGGCAGGTAGAAGTGGAGACAAACGGTTCCCGTTACAGCCACGAGGTCAGGGAGCACGACGTACTGATCATCGGCGCCGGCGGTGCTGGTCTGCGGGCGGCGATCGCAGCGACGGAGCGCGGCCTCTCGGTCGGCGTGGTTAGCAAGAGCCTGCTCGGCAAGGCGCACACGGTCATGGCCGAGGGTGGCGTCGCGGCCTCTATGGGGAACGTGGACCCCGACGACGGTTGGCAGACGCACTTCATGGACACCATGAGGAGCGGCAAGTTCCTCAACAACTGGCAAATGGTGGAGACCTTCACCAAGGAGGCCCCTGACCGGGTCTACGAGCTCGAGCAGTGGGGCGCGCTCTTCAACCGGACGGAGGAAGGCAAGATCTCCCAGCGCCCCTTCGGTGGCCACACGTACCGCAGGCTCTGCCACGTCGGCGACAGGACGGGCCTCGAGATGATCCGGACGCTCCAGGAGAGGACGCTGGCGACCGATACCAGGGTCTACATGGAGACCACGGTCACGAGGCTCTTCAAGAACGACGAAGGCCGGGTAGTGGGTGCCCTCGCCTACACCCGCGAATCGGGCCGCTTTATCCACTTCAAGGCGAAGGCGGTCGTGATGGCGACCGGCGGCTGGGGACGCATCTACAAGGTTACCTCCAACTCCTGGGAGGGGACCGGAGACGGCTGCGTCCTGGCCTACGACGCCGGGGCCGAGCTCGTGGACATGGAGATGGTGCAGTTCCATCCCACCGGGATGGTCTGGCCTCCGGGCGTGCGCGGCCTGCTCGTTACCGAGGGCGTGCGTGGCGAGGGCGGCGTCTTGAGGAACTCCGAGGGCGAGCGGTACATGGAGAATTACGACTCCGAGAAGATGGAGCTCTCGACGCGCGACGTGGTCGCCCGGGCCAACTACACCGAGGTCACGGAGGGCCGGGGGAGCCCGCACGGCGGGGTCTACCTGGACATCACGCACCTCGGGTACAACGGCATCATGAAGAAGCTTCCCACCATGTACGAGCAGTTCAAGAACCTCGCCGACATCGACATCTCCAGGGAGCCGATGGAGGTCTTTCCGACCATTCACTACGTCATGGGCGGGATCAAGGTAGATCCCGAGACCTGCGAGACGAACGTGCCGGGGCTCTTCGCCGCCGGCGAGTGCGCCGGAGGGCTGCACGGGGCCAACCGCCTCGGCGGCAACTCGCTCTCGGACTTGCTCGTCTTCGGTCGCCGGGCGGGCGAGGGGGCCGCGGAGTACGTCAAGGGCAACGGCTACTCCACCGAGATAGATTCCTCTCAGCTCGAGACCGAGAAGCAGCGCGTTCTGGAGCCGCTGGAGAGGCAAGACGGGGAGAACCCCTACGAGCTCCAGCAGCAGGTCCAGGAAGCGATGATGGAGCACGCCAACCTGATGCGCAACGAGGACTCCCTGCAGGAGGGGCTTGAGAAGATCCTGGAGGTCAAGGAGCGGGTGCCGAACGTGAAGGCCCGGGGCTCGACGCTCTTCAACCCGGGCTGGCACGCGGCGCAGGACATCCGGTACCTTACCCAGATCTCGGAGATAATCCTGCGCACGGCCCTCCAACGTACGGAGCGGCGCGGGGCGCAGTGGCGCCTCGACTACGATGGACCGAGCGACGAACTGGGTAAGATAAACTTCATCGTGAAGAAGGACGAGCAAGGAGGGATCGACATCGAGAGGCGGGAGATACCGCCGATGCCGGAGCATCTCTCCAGGCTGTTCGACGAAGGGGGAGACGCACAGGTGCCGGACGAGCACGGCGGAGAGGAAGAAGGGGAAGAGAGCCAGTTCTAAGGCCGCGGACGGCGCGTATCGGGCCGTTTTGATAAGGAGCTAAGATGAGCAACGAAGACGGTAGGCAGGACGCCCAGCAGAAGGAGATGGCCTCCAAGGCTCATGCCGACGTCCATCAGGACGAGACCGATGCCGCCCAGGGTACGACGAAGCTGAAGATCTTCCGGGGCGACGGGGAGGGTGGCAAGGAGGTCGAGTACGAGCTACCGGCCGTCGAGGGGATGGTCGTCCTCGACGCGGTTTTGTACATTCAGGCGCACCAGGCGGGGGACCTCGCGGTGCGCTGGAACTGCAAGGCCGCCCACTGCGGCTCGTGTAGCGCGGAGATCAACGGCAAGCCCAAGCTCCTGTGCAAGACGCGGGTCGAGGAGTACGAGGGACAGGAGATCCGGGTTCACCCCCTGCGGGCGTTCCCGGTGATAAAGGACCTCGTCTCGGACGTCTCGTGGAACTATGAAGTGGCGCGCTCGACGATACCGTTCCAGAGCGACGAGCAAGCGCCGTTCATCATGTACGAGGAGGACGTGGAGAGGCTCTACGAGCCGAAGAAGTGCATCGAGTGCTTCATGTGCCAGGACGTCTGCCACGTGCTGCGCACCCACCACAAGCACCCCGAGTTCGCCGGTCCTCGCTCCTTCGTGCGAAACCAGTGGCTCGAGATGCACCCGAAGGACATCGAGAGCCGGGTGGAGTGGCTCAAGGAAGGCCGGGGCGGCATAGGGTACTGCAACATAACCAAGTGTTGCACCGAGGTCTGCCCGGTCGACATCCACATAACCGACAACTCCATCATCCCCCTCAAGGAGCGTGTCGCCGACGAGTACTACGACCCGGCCAAGTGGCTTATGCGCAAGATCCGGGGCCGCAGGAGCCCGAAGACCGGACAGATCGTCGGCAGAAACGGCAGCAGGAACGGCGGTTAGATAGCGGTCAGCCGTCAGCAATTAGCTGTCAGCAAGGCGGTTCGGCACGAGACGTCGTCCCGAACACGAAGCGAGCGTGGCTCGACGGGAATACCAGATCTCTGCTTAGCAGCGGATGCGGTAGCATAACCAAACATCGCTTTAACGGCAAAGAGCTGAAAGCTGAGGGCTGATTGCTGATTGCTACAAAAAGAGCGGACGACGGGCTTCGAACCCGCGACCTCCAGCTTGGGAAGCTGGCGCTCTACCAACTGAGCTACGTCCGCGTGGAGGGGCATTTTACCACGACGGACGTAGCCCTATTTTTGCTATGAACTTACTGGGATATAACTTCTGTCCCCGCTGTAGCGGCCGGCTCGGGCTTCGTGAGATCAAGGACGGGGAGCCGGAGCGGCTGGTGTGCGAGGCGTGCGGCTTTATCTTCTACCAGGGTCCGAAGCTGGTTGCGGCGACGATCTTCGAGCTCGACGGTGGGATCTTGCTGACCCAGCGCGCTATAGAGCCGGGCTACGGAAAGTGGACCTTCCCGGGTGGCTTCGTGGAGCGGGGCGAGCGGGCCGAGGCGGCCGCCGAACGCGAGGCCCTGGAGGAGGCGGGGGTGGAGATCGAGGTCGATGAGATCGTCGGTCTGTACTCCTACGAGGACCAGGTACCGGTGATCGCGGTCTTCTCGGGAAGAGTCATGGGCGGGGAGCCGGAGCCCCTCGACGAGACGATGGCCGTGAAGGTCTTTCCCCGCGACGGGCTGCCCTGGAGCGAGATGGCCTTCCCGAGCACCGAGCAGGCGCTGAAAGACTACCTGCGCAAGTTCTAGCGCGAACTGTCGGAAAGCATCTTCTTCGCCGCAGCCACGATTTCCGCCTCCTCAGCTAGCCTTCCGACGCCCGGCTCCTCTTCGGCGGAGGCCATAGCTCCTTCGGCCGGACCGACGAAGGAGTGATCCCAGCTCCGCAGCGTCTCGACGTTGCGCTTCGTGGCGGGGTTGCTCCACATCTCGGGGTTCATGGCGGGGGCCCAGAGGACCTTTTTGGCGCCTGCGAGGACGGTAGCGGAGAGGAGGTCGTCGCCGAGGCCGATGGCGACGCGGGCCATCGCGTCGGCGGTAGCGGGGGCTATCAGCACCAGATCGGCCCAGCGGGCGAGCGTGACGTGCTCGACCCTACCGGACTGCTCCCACCAGGTCTTGTCGGTGTGTACCCGATCTCCGGCGGCGATCGCCAGGGTCTCCTCGGGGATGAAGTGGAAGGCGGCTTCGGTGGCCATCGCCTCGATCTCGTAGCCCGCTTCGCGGAGGCGGCGGATCACGCCGGGTGCCTTGTACGCCGCGATTCCACCCGTGACCCCGACGAGTACCTTTTTGCCGTTCTCCACGGAGGCAAGTATATACCGTTAAGATAGGCACCCTGAAGGAGACGCTAAAAGGCAAGGTGGCGGTCGTAACCGGCGCTTCGAGCGGCATCGGGGAGGCGACCGCACGGGCTCTGGCCGGGCGGGGCGCCGCGGTCGTGCTCGCCGCCCGGGCAGAGGAGAAGCTGCGGTTCCTCGCGCGCGAGATCTCCGCCGCCGGAAGCCCGGCGCTGGCCATGAAGACTGACGTCACCGACCAGGATTCGGTAGAGGAGATGGTCGAGCGGACGATAGAGGAGTTCGGCTCGCTAGACATCCTGGTGAACAACGCGGGGCTCGGGCTCTCGGGACGCGTCGAGGACCTGCGCGCCGACGATCTGCGCTACCTCTTCGAGGTGAACCTGGTCGGACCCCTTATCTGCGTGCGGGCGGCCCTACCGCGCATGAATCGTGGCGGGCGCATCATCAACGTCTCCTCGGTGGTGGGGAAGCGCGCCATCCCGAAAGTCGGCGGCTACTGCGCCAGCAAGTCAGCCCTGAACGCGCTCTCCGACGCCTTGCGGGTCGAGGTCGTCGGCCGGGGTATAACGGTCACGAGCGTCTACCCGGGGACCACGCAGACGGCGTTCCGGGAGAACTCCCGGCGTACCAAGGACGAGAAACGGTCGAGCGCGCTAAGGACGTGGTCGTTCTACGTGTAGAGGCAGCGGAGCTCCCCAGCGCCGAGGCGCGCCTCACCCTCGGGCTCGTCGCCGGTGTCGTGGCGGCGGAGACCGACGAGGATCTGATGCACGAGGACCTGAGCCGCTACAGCCTTGATCCGTCGGGCTACTCCGGCCGCATCCTCGGCTGGTCGGAGGAGGCGGGGGAGGAGCCTTGTCAGACTTTCGCTGTGTACGGGGACGGCGTGTGGAAGACCAAGGGCCTCTTCGTCGCCAAAGCCCGCGGGCGGGTGGACGACGCGGACGAGATCCTGAACGGTTTCTGCCTGAGAATAGTCGGGCGGCTCGTGGACCTGGCGGCGCTTACCGGGGGCGCAGGCAGGAGGTGGGCGCCGGAGCCCTACGCCCTCCCGGATCACCTCTCCGGCAAGGAGCACCCGACGGAGGTGCGTTGGCCCCGTTGACCCCCTAGTCTTCGAACTCCTTCACGGATCGAACCTCGTAGCCGGGCAGAGTACCGCTGTTCGTAATCCTGTCGGCCGGGACGAGGAGTTTGTGCCGGACGAGGTGTCCCAAGGCTGTCGCTATTTCCTCGTCGGTGCTTTCCTTGAGGGTGCTCCGCAGGTCTTTGCGGTTGATCTGGCCGTGCCCCAGAAAGGAACAGAGGCCGGCGTAGAGAACCTTCGAGGTGGGGGGGAGGGGGAGCGACCAGATCTCCGGCTCGTACCAGAACTCCCCGATGCCCACGGCGTTCTCCGGACGCGCGCCGCGAGCATCGAAGAGGAGAGTGACTTCGGGGAGACGAGCCTCGATCTTCACCGATAGCCCCTCTGCCGGTGCCAGACCTCCGCTACGAAAACTTCCCTACGGTCGTCGTCCACGTCGTAGATGATGCGATAATCCCCAACCCGAAGGCGCCGCGCCGGCCGGTCTCGAAGCTGGCGGGTGTTTCCGGGACGCGGGTTCTCGGCCAGAGCGTTTATGGCCTCGCGGATCTGCCCCGCCCGCTCGGGTGGGATACGCCTTCGCAAGGATCTCTCTGCCGAGCGTCCGACGATGATCCGGTAGCTCAACCCGTAGGTTCTTCGTACTCTGAACCTATCTCGTCCCGGACTTGCTCCCAGGGGATCGCATCGCTCTCGCCGCGCTCCCGCTCGGCCATCGCCTTATCGAAGCGCCGGATGTCCTCCATCTCGTCTTCGATCTCCCGTAGCCGCTCGTACTCTTCTATGTCCAGGACCACCCCGATGCGCTTGCCGTTCTCGTCCGTCAGGTAACGCGCTTCCATGCCTGGCTCCTCTCTCGCCGGCTCCGCTTTCATCCGAGCCTCACTGGAGGATGGTGCGAACCGTCTCGCCGACGGTGGGGGTGTGGATCTTGTAGCTCGGGCCGAGCCGGTAGGCGAGGTCGCTTATGCGCCTTTTAGAGCCGTGGATGAGGATGATCTGGCGCGGCCGGAGCTTCTCGGTTATCCCCAGGAGCTCCTCCTGCGTACAGTGCGCGGCGAAGCTGACCTTCTCGACCCGCCAGCCCTCCTCCTCGCCGGGCGCCTGCGAGGCGCCGTAGGAGGCCGAGGCGTTGGACGGCAGGATCACGGCGTTCGTCGGATCCTCTTGGAGGTGCCTGCGGTAGAACGCGCTGGCTCCACCCTGCATCGTCACCGGCGAGGCGATGATGGCGCACGGGTTGGAGAGTATCCGCTCGCGGGCCTTATCGTCGTTCGCGACCGCCCGGATGTTCTCCCCGAAGAAGAGTTCTTTGGGGTCCGTGTGCTGCAGGTACGGCTTCATGTAGCCGAGCTGCTCGGCGTACAGGCGCTCGGAGGTCGTGACCACCGAACCGTCAACGTAGATAAATACGTTCCGGTCGAGGCCGTACTCCTTGCCGTAGTGCTTGATGCCGAGGATGATCTCCTGCGCCTGGCCCAGGGCGTACGTGGGGATCAGGACGATGCCCTCGCGCCCCACGGTAGTCTCGTTGATCACCTCGATCATGGTCCTTATGGACTCGCTGAAGGGTTGAGGCTTCTGGTCCGCGAGCGTCGCCTCCATGATGAGGAGGTCTATGTCCTCGACATCGGGGAGGCGTGCCGAGGGTATGGAGAAGTGGTCCTCCAGGGAGATGTCCCCGGTGTGGAACACGGTCGCCGAGCCGGTCTCGAAGAGGACGCTCGCCGCGCCCAGTATGTGGCCGCTCTCGGTGAGTGTGATCCTGGCGTCCCCGACCTTTACCGGCTTGCCGAACGGCACGGGACACAGGCGTTTCTTTACCTCGTGCAGGGTCGCCCCGCCGGGAAGTCCCCCGCCCATCGCTGCGTGGTCGTTGAGAGCGCTCGCTATGAGCTTAGCCGAAGGCGGCGTGCAGTAGATCGGCACGTCCGGCTGGTCCCGAATCAGCATCGGCAACGCCCCGCAGTGGTCCAGGTGGGCGTGCGTGATGACCGCCGCGTCGAGCCCCTCTACCGCCTGGAAATTCGGCGCCAAAGTACCCCGGCCGTCGGGCCGTATGCCGGCGTCCACCAGCACCTGCGTTCGCCCGAAGTCCAGAAGATGACTGCTACCGCCGACCTCGCCCGCCCCGCCCAGAGCCTTGAACGAGAGCGTCGGCCGGGTCCTCGCGTGGACGCCGGCCGCTAATTTTCCCGCCGCCGCAGGGCCGACCGGCTCCCTGTCTCGGGCGTCGCCGTTTGGCGCTTCGACCACGGATGGCTCGAGCGCGACATGCCCTTCCACGTCGGCGTCGTCGGTGGCGACGCCGACGGCGGACGGTGAGGGGTCAGGATCTTCGGTGGTCTCCTCGCGGGCGGCGCGGTTGCTCGAGGAGTGTCCGGGGGATCGGGACTCGCGCAGATCTGAGTGGGCGCGGAGCACGCTACCCATGAATTCCATGAGCTGGGCGGTCCGGGTCGTGGCGTCCAGGGAGTTGGGCAGGGCGTCTACTTCGTTCTTGACCGCGCGGATAAGGAGTTCCCCGAAGCCCTCGTCGGTGAACCGGGCGTGTTTGAGGGCGTCCCGGATCTTGTCCCGTTCGGTGACGACGCGTCCTAACTCCTCGTGCATCTCCTCTAGACGCTCGGCGGCCGAAGCGTAGGCGCTGCGCTCGCCCTCGAGGATACGCTCGAGGTGCCGGGCTCTCCGTTCAAGCGCAGTAACCTTCTCGCTCATCTGGGCCCGGAGATCCACGGCCGCCGTCGCTTTTTCTTCGGCCTTCCTCGCTCCCGAAACGGCGTCTTCTCTCTCGGCGCGCAAGACCTCGACTTCGCGTCCCAGAGACTCGGCACGCTCGTTGGCAGTCCTGAATGTGAACGAGAGACGCTCATTCTCGCGCTTAACACGCTCCAGCTGCGCTTCGAGGTCCGCGATGCGGGCGTCCTCCGTGGCTCTCTTTTCGGCCTTCTGGTTCTCCTCGCGCCAGGCCGAGATCAGGGCCTGCACGACCTCCTCTTCGGCCTCTTGCTCGCCGCACAAGGCCGCGAGCAGGAGACCCTCCGTGGTGTGGACCGCGGCGAGATCCTCGATGTCCGCAAGATCCAGGTCCTCCACCGCCTCGAAGGTCTCGGGCGGTATCTGCTCGCTGACGGCGGTACGAAAGGCCCCCCAGGCCGTAACGTCGTTCAGGATCCTGCGGGTCACGCCCTTGAGTATGGCCGTGCTGCCGCCGGTCTTGCGGGTCAAAGCGTCGGCTTGGATGCCCCTGGGGAGCAAGGCCTCATCAAGGTCGGGTATGCTCTTGCAGAGGTCTGCTAGAGCCTTCCTCGTGTCCAGCCGGGCGAGGCGACTCTGTAGGAGCTCCTCCGGCAAGCCCTCCGGTGGAAGGAGCCAGGGAGCAGACTCATGCGTACCGGTTTCTTGGGGTGCTTCTGTCCCCTCAGTTTCTTCGCCTTTGGGTATAGGATCTGACATCGTATCTCCCCTCGCGAATGCTAATTTTCTCTGACTGTCTCATACACCCGAGATTTTACCATGAGCGTCTTCGGAACCTTTCGCGAGGCTTCTACAAAGCGCTGCCTTGCTATAGACTTCCGGCATGGGCGAGACGCGAGAGAACGCGGCGAAGATACTGGCGTATTCGCCGGGCCGCTATCCGATACTCGTCGTCGAGTCGTCCCCCGGCGAGCTACGAACGTTCTATTACGAAACGGGCTACGACCCGGAACAGACCAGAGCTACTTGAAGAACTTTAGGGAGGGCTCTATCGTAAAGGTCTACCGAGGACGTTCGTCTATCCTCGCCCTACGAAGCTCCTTCGTTTAGGAGTTCGTCTTGGGGACGACCCTCCCTCTCTCGGAGGCGGGCGCTGGTTGGGGGGACGGTGCGGGGGACGGTGCAGGGGCTGGCGTCGGAGCCGACGCGGACTCCTCAGACTCTGGCGCCTCGGGCGGCGGTACGTACTCCTCGGACGACACCGGCACGGCCTCTCCCTCGCTAGCCCTGATGGTTACGCTTCTCGAGTTGGGGTCCAGCTGCGTGCCTCCCGCAGGATTGGTCGAGATCACCGTTCCCGCGAGTTGGCCGCTCTGAACGTACTCGACGGTGTAGCCGAAACCCGCGTTCCATATAGCCGCTATCGCCTCGTCGACGTAGCTGCCCACGACGTTCGGGACCCGGTTCTGTCTAGGACCGGAGCTGACGGTGATGTCTACGGAGCTGCCCTCTTCGGCCTCAGTCCCGGCGGACGGGTTCTGGGAGATGACCTGGCCGCGCGACACCTGGCTGCTTGATTGCTCGGTCCGGCTGCCGAGCTCCAGGCCCGCGTCCTCGAGTTTTTGCCTCGCTCTCTCGGGGGTGAGGTTGGAGAGGTCGGGTACACTCACGGTCGCGACTCCCTCGCCTACCGTTATCGTGACAGTAGATCCCACCTCGGCGGTCGCGTTCCCGCCGCCGCGAGGGTCCTGGCTGATGACGTAGCCCTCGTTCTCCGCGGAGCTCTCGTCGGTCTCCTCCTGTACCTCGAAGCCCGCCTCTTCGAGTGTCTGTGTGGCCTCTTCGCGCGCTTCGCCTTCGACGTCGGGAAGGTCTGCGATCTGCGTGCTGCTGATGTCCACGTAGATGGTCGATCCCTGATTGGCCGTCCTCCCAGCCCTGGCTTGCGGGCTCTGGTCCACAATCGTGCCGACGGCTCCTTTGCTCTCCATGTCGTCGTCCTCGACTTCGATCTCGAAGTCGTCGCCGACCCGTGCTTGCGCTTCTTCTACGGAGGCGTACCCTACGAGGTTGGGTACCTCGATGTCTTCGGCCAGCAACTGCGGGACGGCGTAGGCCAGACCGCCGACGAGGGCGAGGAGCAGGAGGACGAGCAGTATCGGGAGAGAGGATCGTCTCCGGCGGCGTTTGTCTCTTACCGGGGGCGCCGCCATCACGTTGGTCGGCGCCATGCCCGCGGGCGTGACGCGGTTTAGCTCGCGGGTCTTGCTCACCGCAGCGGGTTCGAGACCCTGGAGCACCTTCTCCAGGTCTTCCATAAGCTCCTCGGCGTCGGCGTAGCGGTCTCCCGGGTTCTTCTCGAGGAGCCGCATGACGACGGCGTTCATGCCCCTGGGTACCTCTGGATTCAGCTCCCTCGGCGGAACGAGGTGGCCGTTGACGTGCTTCATGGCGATGCCTATAGAGGTCTCGGCGTCGTAGGGGAGCGTGCCGGTGAGCATCTC
>JAIVIG010000337.1 GCA_020200675.1 Actinomycetota bacterium | reverse complement strand
GCATCGTATACTCTGGGCGTATCCTGCTCGCCCTTGTCGAGGCCGGGATGAGACGTGACGAGGCGTACGCGGTCGTTCAGGGCGCGGCGATGCGGGCCTGGGGGGGCGAGGGCGGTTTCCGGGAGCTTCTGGAGGCCGACGACGAGGTGCAGGAGAGGCTCGGGGAGAACCTCCTAGACGGCCTCTTCGACCCGTCCTACGCGCTCAGGAACCTGAACGTGGTGTTCGACCGCGTGGAAGATCTAAGAAGGAGGCTGGAGAGTGCCTGAGGAGATGCTCTACGAGGGCAAGGCCAAGAGGGTCTTCGCTACCGACGACGAAGGTGTTCTTTTGCACCGCTACAAGGACGACGCGACGGCGTTCAACGCCAAAAAGCGCGGCTCGTGGGAGGGCAAGGGCAAGACGAACGCGACCATGAGCGCCGCGCTCTTCGAGTACCTGGAGACCCAGGGCGTGCCGACACACTTCGTGGACCAGGTGGACGACGTCACGATTAGGACGAAGAAGCTGGAGATGTTGCCGGTCGAGGTGATAGTCCGGAACATCGCCGCTGGCTCGCTGGCACGGCTCCTGGGCTTCGAGGAGGGGCGGAAGCTCAAGGCCCCTATAGTCGAGCTGTGCTACAAGGACGACGACCTCGACGATCCGATGCTCAACTGGTACCACTTCCGGGAGCTGGGCGTGGCGGACGAGGACCTCGCGTTCTGCGAGGAGCTGGGGCTGAGGGTAAACGAGATACTGGTCCCCTTCTTCGACGAGAAGGGCGTCATCCTCGTGGACTTCAAGATAGAGGTCGGACGCGACAAAGACGGGAACCTGATGCTGGCCGACGAGATCAGCCCTGACACCTGCCGCTTCTGGGACAAGGAGACCGGCGAGAAACTGGACAAAGACCGCTTCCGGCGCGACATGGGCGGCGTCGAGGAGGCCTACGCCGAGATGCTCCGGCGTGTAACCGAGATCAAAGAACGGGGCGCCGTAGATTGAGCTTCGCTAGCCGTCAGCCGTCAGCATTCAGCTATCAGCTAAAGACAAGGCAGAGGGCGGAACCGCTGCGTGCTAACGTGACGCGGGAGGAGATCGGTACCGTGGGTGAGTCTTCGCCCAGTCCCTCGCACACGGAGAGGAGTGTCATTTACACCAGGCTGAGAGCTGACTGCTAATGGCTGAAAGCTTGAAAATCCGCGTCCTCGTCCGCCCCAAGAGCGGCATCCTCGACCCGCAAGGAGAAGCGGTCCGGCGCGCGCTCCCGGCTCTGGGCTTCGGAGGAGTAAAGACCGTCCACATCGGACGCCTCGTCGAAATGGAAGTCGAGTCGGCCGACGAGGTCGAGGGCATGTGCCGCAGGCTGCTCGCCAACCCGACGATCGAGGAGTACGAGTGGGAGGTCGTCTCTTGAGGATAGGCGTCACCGTCTTCCCCGGCTCCAACTGCGACCGCGACGCGCTCTACGGCGTGCAACGCGCCGGCGCCGAGCCCGTCGAGCTGTGGCACGCCGACGCCGACCTCAAGGGGGTCGATGCCGTCGTCGTGCCGGGCGGCTTCTCCTACGGCGACTACCTCAGGCCCGGTGCCATCGCCCGCTTCGCGAAGGTGATGGGACCGCTCGAAGAGTTCGCGAAGGGCGGAGGCCCCGTCCTCGGCGTCTGCAACGGCTTCCAGGTCCTGACCGAGGCACACCTCCTACCGGGGGCGCTCCTCCGCAATACCAGCATGCGCTTCGTCTGCACCCGGGTCGCCGTGCGCGTCGAGAACACGCGGACGCCCTGGACCTCCCTCTATGAGCCGGGCGACGAGCTGACCCTCCCGGTGGCACACAACGAGGGCAACTACTTCGCCGACGAGAGGACCATTGCCGAGCTCGAAGACGAGGGACGCGTCGTCCTCCGGTACCTGAGCAACCCGAACGGCTCGGTGAACGACATCGCGGGTCTCTGCAACGAGGGGCGAAACGTCGTCGGCCTGATGCCCCATCCGGAGCGCGTCTCTGACCCCGCTCTGGGCTCCGCTGAGGGGCTGAAGGTGTTCGAGTCGGTGCTGCGGTTCGCGGGGGCAAAGGTTTGAATATCCAGGAGACCTACAGCTCGCTCGGGCTCTCGGACTTCGAGTACGACCGCATCCTGGAGCTCATGGGCCGGGCGCCGAACTTCCTGGAGCTGTCGCTCTTGTCCGTGATGTGGAGCGAGCACTGCGGCTACAAGAACTCGCGGCCCCTTCTGCGCAGGTTCCCGAACGAGGGACCGCGGGTGTTGCAGGGGCCAGGGGAGAACGCCGGGGTCGTGGAGGTCGGCGACGGCTGGGCGCTCGTCTTCAAGATGGAGAGCCACAACCACCCGTCGGCGGTCGAGCCCTACGAGGGCGCCGCCACCGGCGTCGGCGGAATCATCCGGGACGTGCTCGCGATGGGGGCGAGGCCGGTTGCGCTGTTTAACTCGCTGCGGTTTGGACCTCTCGACGACGAGAGAAATCGCTACCTGTTTAGGGAGGTCGTGCGCGGCATCGGGGGGTACGGGAACGCGATCGGGGTGCCCACCGTCGGTGGCGAGGTCGAGTTCTCCCGGGCGTACTCGGGCAACCCGCTGGTCAACGCGATGTGCGTGGGGTTGGTCCGCTCAGAGGACCTCATGCGGGCGCGGGCGGTGGGGGAGGGGAACCTCGTCGTCCTCTTCGGGGCCAAGACCGGCCGGGACGGCATCCACGGCGCCACCTTCGCCTCCGACGAGCTGAGCGAGGAGTCCGAGGAGAAGCGCCCCAACGTACAGGTCGGCGATCCGTTCGCCGAGAAGATGCTCGTCGAGTGCTCTCTGAAGTTGTTGGAGGAGGGTTTGATCGTCTCGCTCCAGGACCTCGGGGCGGCGGGGATAACCTCTTCGGCCTCAGAGATGGCCGCGAAGGGCGGCGTCGGGATCGAGATAGACGCGGAGAAAGTCCCCCTGCGGGAAGAGGGCATGGAGCCGTGGGAGATCGTCATCTCCGAATCCCAGGAGCGCATGCTCGCCATCGTCGAGCCCGAGAAGGTCGAGGAAGTCCTGAAGATCACCGAACGCTACGAGCTCGTCGCCGCCGTAGTGGGTCGCGTGACCGGGCACGGCGATATGCGAGTAATGAACAGAGGCGAGGTCGCCGGCACCGTCCCCGCCCACTACCTCGCCGACGCCCCGGTCTACGAGCGGGAGGTGCGAATACCAGCCTACCTCGAAGAGGTCAGGAAGCTGGACCTCGAAGAGCTTCCCGCGCCCCAGGACTACAACTCCGTGTTGCTCTCGTTGCTCGCCCACCCCAACCTCTGCTCCCGGCGCCCGGTCTACGAGCAGTACGACCACCAGGTAGGCACCGACACGGTAGTCCTCCCCGGCGCGGACGCCGCCGTGATGCGCGTGAAGGGCACCACCCTCGGCTTCGCCGCCACCACCGACTGCAAGGGCCGCTACTGTTACCTCGACCCGAAGGGTGGCGCGGCGGCCGCCGTCGCCGAGGCCTACCGGAACCTCTCGTGCGTCGGCGCCGAGCCGGTCGCCCTCACCGACTGCCTGAACTTCGGCAGCCCCGAGAAACCCGACGCCTACTACCAGCTCGTCGCGTGCATCGAGGGAATGTCCGAAGCGTGCGAGGCCCTGGGAACCCCCGTCGTGAGCGGGAACGTCAGCCTGTACAACGAGACCGAAGGGGAGGCCATCTACCCGACACCGACCGTGGGAATGGTCGGCGTCTTCGAGGACGTGGGGCGCCACGCGACGCCGGGCATAAAGCGGGAGGGCGACGCTCTGGTGCTCGTCGGCGACTTCCGGCCCGTTCTGGGAGGGTCCAATTACCTGGAGATAGTACACGGACGGGTGGCCGGCGCGCCTCCTGCTCCCGACCTCGCCTCAGAGAAGGCGGCCTCGGACGCGGTGCGGCGGGCTGTTGCCGCCGGGGTAGTGGATACGGCTCACGACCTGTCGGGCGGGGGGCTCGCGGTCGCGCTCGCCGGGATGGCGCTGTGTGGGGGCGTCGGGGCGGAGGCGCGGCTTCTGCCGGGTGGGCGGCAGGACGTGGCGCTCTTTGGGGAGGTTGGGGGGTGTATCCTCGTCGCGGTGCCCGAGGGGCGGCTTGGGGAGTTGGAGGAGCATCTGGAGGGTGTGCACTACTCCCGGATCGGGGGCACGGGCGGCGGGAGGTTGAAGGTTTCGGGTTTGATCGACGCGGGGCTCGACGAGCTCGGGGAGGCTTATGAGCGGGACTTGTTCGAGCGGCACGCTCCGGAAGGAGGCCATCTTGGTTAGCGTCCCTCCGGACGACTTGCATCTCGACGACTCGGCGGGCAAGCCGAAGGAGGCCTGCGGGGTATTCGGGCTGTATTCGCGCGAGGCCGCGGGCGAGCTCGCCCAGCGTACGTACTTCGGGCTGTATGCCATGCAGCACCGGGGGCAGGAGTCGGCCGGAATCGCGATCTCCGACGGGGAGCGGACGCTGGCGATGCGCGACATGGGCCTCGTCTCGCAGGTCTTCGACGAGCAGAAGCTTGCCTCGCTCGAAGGGGGGCACATAGCGCTCGGGCACGTCCGCTACTCGACCACGGGCTCTGCCTCCTGGGAGAACGCCCAGCCGGAGTTCCACGGCCGGGGCGACGTGAACGTCTTCGTCGCCCACAACGGTAACCTGGTCAACACGGCGGCTTTGAGACGCGAGCTGGAGGAGGAGGGTTTCGAGTTCGAGTCGACCTCGGACACCGCCGCTATCGCCGCGTGCGCCGTCGGGGAGCTCGAGGAGGGACACTCGGTCGCGGAGGCGGTACTGCGGACGATGCGGCGGCTCGAAGGGGCGTACTCGGTCGCCATGGTCTTCCGGGACAAGCTCGTCGCTTTCCGGGACCCGCACGGCTTCAGGCCGCTTTGTATCGGGAAGATAGAGGGCGGCCACGCCGTTTCGAGCGAGACGTGCGGGCTCGACATCATCGGGGCCGGGTTTTTAAGGGAGATAGAGCCGGGCGAGGTCGTCGTGATAGACGACGAAGGGCTCAAGAGCTATCGCGCCGAGAGCCCGCGCCGCGCTCTGTGCGTCTTCGAGTACGTGTACTTCGCCCGCCCCGACTCGCGCTTCGACGGGCGGGAGGTGGCCCATTCCAGGCAGAGGATGGGCGAGATCCTCGCCGAGGAGGCCCCCGCAGAGGCCGACGTGGTCATCCCGGTGCCGGACTCGGGAATCATGGCCGCCGTCGGATACTCGCAGGGGAGCGGTATCCCCTACGCGGAGGGCCTCATAAAGAACCGCTACGTGGGCCGCACGTTCATCCAGCCGGCGGACAGCATGCGCCAATTGGGTTTGCGCCTGAAGCTCAACCCTCTGCCCTCTGTCATCGAGGGCAAGCGCGTGGTGGTTATAGACGACTCGATCGTGCGGGGGAACACTGCTCGCAAGCTCGTGGGGCTACTCTTCGAGGCGGGCGCTGCGGAGATCCACTTCCGCGTCTCCTCGCCGCCGGTCACGGGACCGTGCTACTACGGCATCGACATGGACACAAAGGAGGGGCTCGTCGGGGCCAACTTTACGGTCGAGGAGATACGCGAGCAGATCGGGGCGACTACCCTGGCCTACCTCTCCGTGGACGGCATGGTGGCCGCCACGGAACAGAAGAAGAGCCACCTCTGCCGGGCCTGCTTCGACGGCGAATACCCCATCACCGGGACCGCGCAGAAGTTCGCCCTGGAGAACGCGGCGGTCGCGGACGCGGTAGTGGGGGAGAGCTAGGCGTGTCCGAGCCCTCCTCCTACGAGGCCGCGGGCGTCTCGATCGAGAGGGGAGAGCGAGCCACCGGGATGATGCGCGACGCCGTGGAGGCGACGCACGGACCGCAGGTCGTCTCGTACCCGAACGGCTTCGCCGGTCTCTATGCCCTATCGTCCTCGTATGCAGACCCGGTCCTAGCCTCTTCGATCGACGGCGTCGGCACCAAGGTGCTCATCGCGAAGGCTCTGGGACGCTACGCCTCGATAGGCGAAGACATCGTCAACCACTGCGCCAACGACGTGCTCGCTACCGGCGCGAGGCCGCTGCTCTTTCTCGACTACGTCGCCAGCGGCAAGCTCGAGCCCGGGAGCGTCGCCGAGGTCGTCCGGGGGGCGGCGGAGGCCT
>JAIVIG010000539.1 GCA_020200675.1 Actinomycetota bacterium | reverse complement strand
CCAGGGCGGTGTTCCATCGAGGCGAGTTGTCGGTTCCGCTCTCCCAGGGGTGGTAGATGGTAACCAGCCCGGACTCCTCCGGATCCCGGGTGGTCGCGAGATACTGATGCCAGGCGAACAGCTTGGGATAAAGCTCTTCAAGAAAGCCCCGTGCTTCCGCGAGTACGTCCTCGCCTCGATTTCCAGCGACTTCCCAAATGTGCCAGGCGGCCATGGCATGGACCGGTGGTTGGCACAGGCCGCTAGTGTGGGCCGGTGTGGGCGGAGCGTCGGGGGAGTCCGGTGCCGCCGT
Source organism: Actinomycetota bacterium (assembly GCA_020200675.1). Lineage (GTDB taxonomy): Bacteria > Actinomycetota > Rubrobacteria > Rubrobacterales > Rubrobacteraceae > Rubrobacter_F. Next base: position 1,273 of record JAIVIG010000539.1, on the reverse strand, counting down.
GGCCCAGTGCTCCGGGCCCGGGAAGTAGCTGTCCGGCGGCGCCTCCATATTGAAAACGATGTGGGGGACCTTGCCGGTGGCCCACTGGTGATCAAAGAGCGTGACTAGCTCCTGCGCGGCGCGACGAGTGTCGAGGTAGGCCAAGCCGACGGCGATAAAGGCACTGTCCCAGCTCCACTGGTGAGGGTAGAGCCCCGGAGCCGCCTTGGTCCAATCTCCCATATCGTTCTGGTGCAGGATTTCCTCCGCCCGTGAAGCTAACTCTCCAGGCTCCTCGAAAATTTTCTCTGGAGGGGGTTTCTCTTTCATTCCGTGCTCATCCCTTCTCACAGCTGCGAGGCCAGAAAGACTTGCTCCAACCGGTGTTGTCTGGCCGTTGCCCTTTTAGATCCACCACGACAGCGCCAATCCAGCTGGCATTTCCCCGGCAGGTCTTTGTACATCTCCATTTTGCGGGACAATTGTTAAGAATCTCTTGCAAATTCCTTACAAGATGAAGAAGTTACTTTCTGATATAACCTCCGACCATCCGCGCCGGAGTTCAGACGCGGGTGTGGTGTCAGGGCTGACAGGGGGGCGAGCAGCACAGTAACGGCGCCGAGGGAATACCCTACCCCAGGTCTCGCGGAGGCCACTGGAAGACGTAAGGAACAATTAAGGTGCTGGTAAGTACTCCGTAAGCTCTACCCTTTACCCTGGTAACGTGTCCTTTGAGACAATTTGAAGGGAGACGGTGCCCCGAGGATAAACGATGCGCGTCATAGGCTCCACGAACCTGTTGCGGAGTGACCATACTATTGTCGAGGTCCCTGATCAACGGCTTGCCGACGCGAGAAACCTTGACTACTAAAGGTAGAGCTTTTGCGGTAGGTTGGAGAGCCGGTCCATCCAGTTGAGTCCATTAACGTTAGGATTTGTAGTGTACCGAATAGAGGTTCGCTCTAACAGAATCGAGCGCGAGGCGGAGACACCCGAGCTTCTGGCGAAGTACCTGGCGCACATAGGCCGGGGCGACCTGCTCACGCACGGGGAGGAGATAGAGCTCTCCAAAGCCGTCAAGCGGGACGAGAAGAAGGCCCGCCAGAAGCTTACAGAGAAGAACCTAAGGCTTGTGGTCTCGGTGGCCAAGAAGTACCGTGGGTACGGGCTGTCGTTTGAGGACCTGATACAGGAGGGCAACATAGGGCTGATGAAGGCTGTGGAGAAGTTCGACCCCGACCGCGGCTACCGCTTCTCCACCTACGCCACCTGGTGGATCCGCCAAGCCGTGCAG
>JAIVIG010000062.1:17072-20840 GCA_020200675.1 Actinomycetota bacterium | reverse complement strand
ACTTTATAGATCCCTCCTACCACACGCTCGCCGCGTGCAGACCCGGACGCAACCTCGACGCCTTCCTCTCCGGTCCGGAGTTGATAAGCCCACTCTTCGCGCACGGCGCAAGGGGAGCGGACGCTCCCTGTTCGAGCGGCGACGCAGCCGCTCCTCCCGCGGCTCTCTCTGCGCCCCACTCTGCGCTTCTTCGCTTCGGGTCTCGCTCATGCCACGCGCCTCCTCTCGACCAGTTGTACCAGGGAATCGGCCCGCAAGTCCTCCAGGCGCAGGCACCGGGCGCCCAAGGAGTCTGAGATCTCCGCGGCCATCCTGAGCCTCAGGTAGCCTTCCTCCGTGTCCACCACGATCGACGCGGCCCCCAGAGCCCTTAGGCTCGCCGCCGCCCGGCGCGGGTCCGCCCCGGCCGTGGCTCGCCCGTCGGTGAGGAGGACGAGCAGGGGACGGCGCTCGCCGTCGCGCACCTTCTCGCGCGCTAGCACCTCCGCCGCTTTCTCCAGGCCCGCCGACAGGGGGGTGCGGCCGCCGGTAGGGAGTTCTTCGAGACGGGGGGCGGCTAGCTCGACGCTCGCGGTCGGCGGGAGGAGCACTTGTGCGCCCTCGCCTCGGAAAGAGACGAGGCAGACCTTGTCGCGGCGCTGGTAGGCGTCGGCTAGCAGGGAGAGGACGGCGCCCTTTACGGCGCTCATGCGACGGCGGGCGGCCATCGAGCCGCTCGCGTCGACGACGAAGAGGATCAAGTTCCCCTCCCTCCCCTCCCGGACCTTCTCCCGCAAATCCTCCGGGCGCACCAGAATCCCCGGCCCGGTGGCGCCGCGCCCCCGGCTCTTCTGGTGTGGGGCAGCGACCCGCAGCGTCGCGGCGAGCGCCACGTCTCTTACGAACCCCACGGGCTCGCGGTCGCCGACGGGCTGGCCGAAGAGACCGCCGACGATACGACTGCGGCGCCCCAGAGAACCGCCCTGGCCTTTCTCGGGCACCTCCAGGCGGACCGGCCTGAACGGCTCCGTGGCGGCGTGGTTCCCCTCGCCCGCGCCCGGCCGCCTCTCGGACGGCTCCCCGGCGGGACGCTGCGGCTCCCGCTCGAATTCACCTCCGCCCTCCGGCGCCGGAGACCCGCCGCCGTCCGGTCCGTCCGGCGGTTCGGGGTCCTCGGAGAGAGCGTTCTCGAGCTCTTCGGGTTCTATGCCCGGTTGCTCGAAGGGGCCTCGCCGGTGGCGGTGAGAGAGGGCCAGGAGCGCGGCCCGGCGTACGTCCTCGGTGACGACTTCGTCCCGTCCGTCCCAGGCGGCAAGAGCCCGGGCGGTCTTCGCGGTCACGATGTCGCCACGCAGGCCGTCAACCCCGAGCTCGGCGCACAGGGCGGCTATCTTGTAGAGGACACTTTCGGGAAGATGCGCCGTCGCCAGACGCTCGCGGGCCTCCTCAACAGATGCGGCGACCTCACGGTCGGCGGCGGACCACTTCTTCGCGAAGTCCTCGGGGTCGGCCTCGTGGTGCAGGCGACGTCGCACCACCTCTACTCTCTCTGCGGGATCGGGGCTACCCGTGACCTCCACCGTGATCCCGAACCGGTCGAGGAGCTGCGGCCTCAGCTCGCCCTCCTCCGGGTTCATCGTCCCGACGAGGATAAAGCGGGACGGGTGCCGAACGCTCACCCCCTCGCGCTCGACGTGGTTCACGCCCATCGCCGCGACGTCGAGGAGCAGGTCGACGAGGTGATCGGAGAGCAAGTTCACCTCGTCTACGTACAGGATTCCCCGGTGCGCCGCCGCGAGCAACCCCGGCTCGAATGCCTTTTTGCCCTCGGCGAGGGCCTCCTCGATATCGAGGGTGCCCGCTAGCCGGTCCGTGCTCGCCCCCACCGGCAACTCCACGAGCCGCACCGGACGCTCCTCGACAGGCGCATCCTCCGAGTGCGGTCCAGCTGGACACTCGGGGTTCGGAGAAGCGGGGTCGCAGGAGTAAGGGCATCCGGCGACTACCCTTATCGGAGGCAGGAGCTTCGCCAGGGCACGGACGGCGGTCGACTTGGCGGTTCCTTTCTCGCCGCGCACCAGGACGCCGCCGACCTCAGGGGAGACGGCATTCAGTAGCAGGGCGAGCTTCAGGTCTTCCTGGCCGACTATGGCGGAGAAGGGGTAGAGGGAGTGAGTAGGGAGGTGCTCGCTACGCTCGCTTAGGGAGTAGGGAGTCGTACTGTTTTTCCCGACTCCCGACTCCCGACTCCCGACTCCCGGTTTCTTCACGTTTGCTCCTCTAGCAGACCCTCGTTCTCCAGATACGCTTGCTTGAGCCCTTCGAGATCCTCCGGCTCGGGCTCGGACCAGAGGCCGCGATCCGCTGCCTCCAGCAACCGCTCGGAGATGGCGCGTAGGGCCCAGGGGTTCGACTGCTGCATAAAATCACGTACCTCTTCGTCCAACACGTACTTTCGGGCAACGTCGCGGTACATCCAGTCCTCGACGACGTTCGCGGTGGCATCGTAGCCGAAGAGGTAGTCTACGGTTGCGGAGAGTTCGAAGGCTCCCTTGTAACCGTGGCGCTGCATGGCTTCTATCCACTTCGGGTTGGCTACACGCGAGCGGAAGACGCGCCGGGCCTCCTCCGACAGGTCTCTCGTCTTTACCCTGGAGGGGTCGGCGGAATCTCCTATGTATGCTTTGGGGTCTCTGCCGGTGAGGGCGCGGACGGCGGCGATCATACCGCCGTGGTATTGGAAGTAGTCGTCGGAGTCGAAGAGGTCGTGCTCGCGGTTGTCTATGTTCTTTACGGCCACCTCGGTGCGCCGCAGGTTCGTCTCCATCTCCCCGCGAGCCTCGACGCCGTCGAGACCCTTGCCGTAGGCGTAGCCACCCCAGACGGCGTAGACCTCGGCGAGGTCCTCGTCGCTGCGCCAGTTGCGTGCGTCCATTAGCGGCAGGAGGCCCGCACCGTATGCGCCGGGCTTGGAGCCGAAGATGCGGGTCGTTGCCCGGCGGTCGTCGGCGCCTTCCTTTTTCTCCTCGATCGCGTGCTTTTTGACGAAGTTCAGCTCGTCCGGCTCGTCGAGGGTGGCGACGGTGCGGACGGCCTCGTCTACCAGCGAAATCAAATTAGGAAAAGCGTCCCGGAAGAAGCCACTGATGCGTACGGTCACGTCCACACGGGGACGGCCCAGCTCTTCGAGCGGGATGAGCTCCAGACCCGTCACCCGCCGCGACTCCTCGTTCCAGACGGGCCGGACGCCCAGCAACGCCAGTATCTCCGCTATATCGTCGCCCTGGGTCCGCATCGCCGCCGTGCCCCAAACCACGATCCCAACCGTCTCCGGATACCGCCCCTCCTCCTCAAGGTAGCGACGCAACAGATCTTCCGCGAGCCCCTGCCCGACCTCCCACGAGAGCGCGCTCGGCAGCGCCTTCGGGTCAACGGAGTAGAAGTTGCGCCCCGTCGGCAGCACGTTCACCATCCCGCGCGTCGGCGATCCGGACGGTCCCGCCGGCACGTAACCGCCCTCCAGCCCCCGCAACAGGTTCCCCATCTCCTCCGGCGTGCGCGAGAGACGCGGCACGACCTCTTCCGCCGCAAACCGCAGCGAGCGCACGACTCCTTCGTCGGCGAAGCCCAAAACCTCCTCGCAGACGGCCCCGGCCGCCGAAGCCTCCCATCCGCGCTCCTCCATCCCCAGCAGCAGGGCCTGCGTCGCCTCCTCCAACCGGTCGAGAAGGTCGGAGGCCGTCGCCGGTATAGCCGCGCCGGGGAAACGAGCGACCAGTTCCGCGGGCG
>JAIVIG010000062.1:2204-16997 GCA_020200675.1 Actinomycetota bacterium | reverse complement strand
CGACGCACGCGTGCGCCCGCCTCTTGGCCTGCGTACCCTCCCCCGGATCGTTGACCACGAACGGGTAGAAGAGCGGGACGTCTCGTAGGGACGCGTCCGGGGCACACGAGGGCGAGAGCCCCAGAGACTTGCCCGGGAGCCACTCTAAGGTCCCGTGCTTGCCGAGGTGGATTATGGCGTCGGTACCGAACTCCTCGATCACCCACCAGTACGCCGCCAGGTAGTGGTGCGTCGGCGGCAGATCTGGGTCGTGGTAGATCGCGATCGGGTTCTCCCCGAACCCCCGCGGCGGCTGGATACCGATGAAGACGTTGCCGAAGCGGAGCCCCGCCACCACGAACTCTCCATCGTCCACGTACAGCTCCCCTGGCGGCGGCCCCCAATGCTCCTCCACGCTCTTGCGCAAATCCTCGGGCAGCCGGGCGAACCATTCCGCGTAGCGCCGCGTATCCAGCCGCCCGATCGCTCCCCGGAGCTGCTCCTCGGTCAGGAACTCCAGGTCGTGCCCTCCGGCGTTGATGAGGGCGTGGATCAGGGCATCCCCCTCATCCGGCACGCCATCGACCAGATAACCCGCCCCGCGCATCGCCCCGAGCAGCCCGACGGCGCTCGCCGGAGTATCGAGACCGACCGCGTTGCCGACGCGCGAATGCTTGGTCGGGTAGTTCGAGAGAAGAACGGCGACCTTCTTACTGGCGTTCGGAGTACGCCCGAGGCGGGCGAAACGAGCCGCAAGACCGGCTAGCCGCTGCGTGCGCTCGGGGTCAGCCGCGTAGAGGGTGAGCGGGGCGCCCACGAGCGAGCCCTCGTCGAGGCGTTCCTTGAAGGAGAAGGGAACCCCGACGATGCGCCCGTCGAACTCCGGTATCGCAACCTGCCAGGCCGTGTCGAGCGGCGAGAGGCCCGCGTCGGACTCCAACCACGCTTCGCGGGAAGAGGTCGTGCAGATACCCTGCACCATCGGCACGTTCAGAGATTCGAGCGCCGGAACCTCCCACTCCAGCCAGCCCTCCGGCGTTCCCGCTTTTCTCGCGTCGGCGGCGTTCGATCCTCCGCTGGCGAGCACGGTGGTTATGAGGCAGTCTACCCGGCCCTTCAGCATCTCCAGCGCGGGGACCTCTCCCTCTTCGTCGGCCCGCAGGGAGTAGCAGTAGACGGGCAAGGCGTTTGTTCCGGCCCTTTCGAGCGCATCGACGAGGCCGTCCACGAAGGCGGTGTTCCCGCTCATCCAGTGGGTGCGGTAGAAGATCACACCTACTGTCGGCCGGTCCGGATCGTGCAGAGCAAGCAGGTCTTCGAGCGACGAGCCCTCGGGGAGCCGCGGATGGTAGACGCCGAGCTCCGGCAGCGCGAGGGGCGGCTCGAAGCCGTAGCCCTCTACGAGGACGGTGTCGACGACGAAGCGGAGGAGGTTCGCGGTGTTCCCGACGCCGCCGTGCCGTAGGTACTCGAACGCCTGGGCAACCGTGCCCGAGGGAGCGGTCGAGAGGGCCGTGAGCTCCGCGTCGGGCTCGGCCTCCCCACCGAAGGCGAGCAGGGATATTCCGAGCTCCCCGCACCGACGCCTCAGCTCCTCGAAGCCCTCCGGCCAGGCCCGTCGTCCCCCGAGGAGCCGGACCATTACGGCCCCGGCGTCAGGCAGCGTCTCTTCGAAGAAGGCGCGGGTGTCTTCGAGTTTCGTGGGGTTCGCGCAGTGAACCTCCGGGAAGCCTTCCGGCAGGAGCTCGGTGGCGCGAGCTGCGGCCAGGATCTCGGTGTCCGCGGTGGTTAGGAAAAGAAGCTTCGCTGCTTTTCCGCTATCAGCCGTCAGCCTGTCAGCCATCAGCTTTTGGGTCCGTTCTGATCCCACTTCTCCTCACTCGCAGCAGGCACGGTTACAGGCTCTCCCGAAGCATCGACCCTTTCCTGCGTCGCGAGCGTGCGCAGCGGTTTCGCCACCAGCCCGGTTTTCAGCCGATAGCCGATCGAAGGTGGACCGCCTTCGATCAATCGCAGGAGGGCATCCCGATCGACGTTCTCCACGACGAGGTCTCCGAGCTTCTCAAGCTGCGCCTCCCGGTGGGCGGCGAACGGCTCGTCGCCCGCTATCCAGTCGAGGCCACGCTCTCCAGCGACCCGGCGCAAGAACGCGCGCCTGAAGCCGTCGGACTCGAAGACGCCGTGCCAGGACGTGCCGAAGGTCACCCCCACTCGGCAGCCCTCCGCGTCGCCGTTGCGCGAACCCTCAGCCACGAAGAGCGGTTCGGCTCCGAGGCGCAGGACGCGGCCGTGGCGGATCTCGTACCCCGAGACCGGCGCGTCTCCGAACTCCGGGGCGCGTCCCTCGGGGCGCGCGAGTATCTTCTCCTCCTCGAAGACCGTCTCGACGGGCAAGAGTCCGAGCCCCGGGACCTCGCCCTCGCCGCTCTCGACACCGTCGCTTATGCGCTCGCCGAGCATCTGGTAGCCGCCGCAGATCCCCAGGGTCGGGAGACTGCGCCTCGCCCGCTCGGCCACAGCGCCGTCGAGGCCGCGGGAGCGGAGCCATTCGAGGTCGGCTACGGTGGCCTTGGTGCCGGGGAGCACGGCGAGGTCGGCGGCGAGGATCTCCTGTGGAGACTCCGTGAACCGCACCGCAACACCCGGTTCGTGCGCCAGAGCGTCGAGGTCGGTGAAGTTGCTGATCCTGGGCAGACGAACGACCGCGACGTTCAAGGTATCCCTACCTCGGGGCGCTCGCGCGTCCCGCGGCGCGTCGAGGGCGAGCGAGTCCTCCCCGTCGAGCCCGAGCCCCGGAACCCACGGCAGCGTGCCGAAGAAAGGCCGGCCTGTAAGCTCGCTCATGCGGACGAGCCCCGGCGCGAGGACGGCCGCGTCCCCTCGAAACTTGTTCACCATGAATCCCCCGACGAGCGCCTGGTCCTGCTCGTCGAGGAGCGCGAGAGTTCCATAGAGAGAAGCGAAGAGGCCGCCCCGGTCTATATCCCCGACGACGACCACGGGCAGGCTCGCCGCGCGTGCGAGGCCCATGTTCGCGATGTCGTTCTCGCGCAGGTTGATCTCCGCCGGGCTCCCCGCCCCCTCGCAGACGACCACCTCGAAGCGCCGCCGCAGGTCTTCGAGGGCCTCCAGCACCACCGGCAAGAGCTCCCCCTTCATCCCCTGGTAGCTGCGGGCGCTCGCCGTGGCGTAAGGCTTGCCCCGCACTATGACCTGTGTCCTGCGTTCCGCGGAGGGCTTGAGCAAGACCGGGTTCATCGCGGCCTCCGGCTCTCCACAAGAAGCGGCGGCCTGTGCGGCCTGCGCTCTCCCTATCTCCGCGCCTTCGCGCGTAACGAAGGAGTTGAGCGCCATGTTCTGTGCCTTGAACGGGGCCACCTTCACGCCCTCGCGCGCGAGCCACCGGCAAATACCGGCCACGACCACGCTCTTGCCCGCGTCCGAGTGCGTCCCGGCGACGAGGAGTGCGCCCTTCATGGTCGCTTCGCTCCCCCGGCAAGATGCCGGGGGCTCCAAAGGAGACGCCGGGGGCTCCAAAGAAGATGCCGGGGGCTCCACGGCGAACCGGCAACCATCCTCCGGCGCAGACAAGACGCGGTCATTTGTGTAGAACCTTTAGTGGCAGGGAACGGCGAGCAGGTGACGCCCGTCGTGGGCAAACTCGTGCGCGTAGTCGAACATCTCCGCCGCCTGACCGAGCAGCGGGAAGAGCAACTCGCCGCTGGCCATGAGCAACATGAACAGCATCGCGAGCAGAAGCCCCACCGTCAGCCAGCTCCACAGGGGCACCTCTCCCAACGAGATGTGCCGTTCCAGGGAATTCCCCTCCATCGTGAACCTCCTTCGGGGTCCGCGCCCCGTCCGGGTTTATCGGACGAAAGACCAGTCTCCTGACTCCCGGATCGCCGTTCCCCCGGCCTTCCCGCCGCCGTCGCGGCGGCAGTGGCCTCTCGGGTTCTCTCCCCGGTCACAGTGGCGGGACCGCGCCGGACTCTCACCGGCTTCCTGGGCCCCTTCGCCCTCTACAAATTCTCCGGGCAAGCATAGCCGTATCCGTGCGGCGCGTCAACGGCAAAACGCGTTTACGCCGAGCCTCCCGTGATATAAAGCGTCCTTGTATGGATGGGATCCTGGACTTCATCAGATCCGTGCCGGACTCGCCACAGGGTTTGCTCGAATTCGTCACGAGCCTGCTCTTCGCTTACGGTTACCTGGTCGTCTTCCTGGGCTCGGCGCTGGACAATTTCGGACTGCCGGCCTCCGGGGACGTCGTGATGTTCGCCGGTGGCTTCTTCGCGAACGACGGCCGGGCGGCCCTGCCGCTGGTGATGCTCTCGGGCTTCCTGGGCGCCACCGTCTCGGACAACGCAGTCTACTGGATCGGACGCATCGGCGGCCGGCCTCTCCTGACTCGCATCCTGAAGATACGCCTCCTCTCCTTTATCCTCGACGTGAAGAGCCTCGGCAAAGTGGAACGCTACTTCGAGGAGCACGGCCGCAAGTCGGTCTTCCTGGGACGCTTCGGTCCCGGCCTCCGCAGCATGACCCCACTCTTCGCCGGGATCAGTCACATGAGGTACTACAGGTTCCTCCCCTACAGCCTCGCCGCCACCACCACCTGGGCCCTCGCTACCGGCACCGTCGGGTACGTCTTCGGCGAGTACTGGGACGAGCTACTCTCGGTCGCGCGCAACGTCGGCTACGGCTTCGTCGCCCTGATCGCCCTCTTCGTCGTCCTCTACGTCTTGCGTCGCTACAGGGCAAGGAAAAAGCGGAACCGGGAAGACTGAGCGCCCCAGACCGGAGCTTGACAGAGAAGCCGCTGTTCTAAGCTCCTTTACGCTCCGTGCTCGGACAGGTGCGCGTAGAGCGTCTCGAACGCCGTCAGGGCGAGCAGGAGCAGGGAGAGCGTCGCGGTGGACGCAAGCGGCCCCAGCGACGAGCCGAGAACCGCGAGGCAGACGAGAGCAGCCGCTACGGATGAAGCTGATGGCGAGCAAGTAGACGGCCGCAGCGCCGCCGCCCAGGATCGCTGACGCGCCGGCAGCGTCGGACCCTTCTGGTGGAGCACCCGCGGCTGCCGCCAGTAGTTCCGGCTCTGCGGAGCCCTCAATGGCGAGTTGGATGCCGACGCCGAACGCGGCGATGCTCGCGTAGATAAAGAGGTGACCGTATCCCCAGAAGAACGCGGCGCGCGAGCCGAGCGTAAGAGCCGAGGACTCGACGTAGTCGAAGTAGAGCCACCAGATGCAGGCGGCGGCGACGAAACCGAAGACCCCGGTCAGCACCGCGGTAGGGTCCCAACCGCTGCCCGCGGTGCCGGCGGCGACGGCCAGGACCGCCTCGCCGAGCACGATCAGGGTAAAGAGCCCGTAACGCTCCCGGATGTGCTCCGGGTGGAAACCCCGTTCGCCGGAGGCACGCACCGCAAGGATCGGAGCGAGCAGCTCGACGAAGAGCGCCACGGCCCATACCGCGTACCGGCCCGGTTCGGGCACCAGCAGCGAGGAGAGCCAGATCGCCGCGCCCAAAGCATTCCCGGCCGCATACCAGGTAGCGAAGGCACGGACGTTGCTCGCGTCCCGGCGGGCGCGAAGGAATAGGCCCACGAGCAACGTCTTCAACGCCACGTAGGCCAGCACGAAGCTCAGAACTCTTCCTTCGGCGAGCCCATCTATCGAGGCGGCGAGCCATAAGATGCAGAGCATCGCCCCGAGCAGCGACACCCGGTAGGGCACGTCGTCGTTATCGAAAGCGGTCGCGTACCAGGTGAACCCCATCCAGGCCCACCACACAGGCACGAATAACCCCGCGAAGCGAAGCACCCCGCCGAGCGTCGGGTCGTCGTGCAAGCCCCGCGCGAGCGCGGCCACCGCCACGACGAAGCAAAGATCGAAGAACAGCTCCAGCCACGTCGCGGTGCGATGCTCCTCCGCAGGGTCACGCAACACCTGCGGCCGCCGCAGACGGGACCGTGGCTCTCGAAGCTCCTTCATGCCGCCCCCGCGAAGACGAGCAGATCGGCCATCGTGAACTCACCGGGATTTGCACCTGGCAGCGTGGGCCTCCATCCGGGCTCGGCGCTCCTGTAGGAGCCGGGGTCGGCGTCAAGCAAACCCAGCAGCACCTCGACGACGATCCTTCCTCCCACCTCGCCCAGATGCTCCCCGCCGGCCTGCACCTCCGCCTCCTTGAGCACGTAATACCATAGGGGCATCTCGTTTGGAGCCCCCGGCATCTTGCCGAGGCCGCACTCCTCCCTGGTGAGCGGCTCGACGCCCATGTACCGGGCGACCGCCTGGCCGGAAGGCAGTCCGAGGGCCGTGCCACGTTGGAGATCGCGGGAGGCCAGGGAGTGGTGCTCGGGGACCTCGGTGTGGCCCACGATCTGCTCGGGCAGATCTATGAGAGCGTGGGTGAGGCTGGCAACCAGTTTCCGGCTCGGCTGCGGGACGCGCCTGCCGTGTACGTCGAAGAACCAGGACCAGTCCAGTACCCGCTCCGGCGGCACGGGCCTGAACCCCAGGCAATCGGGGAAGATGGTCGCGTCGCCGACCCCGTCGTTCAAACGGTAGACCGGCGTGATCTGGCTGTGACCGAACCGGTACGCCGCGTCCGAGAACTCGACCGGGATCGCCGGTTCCTCGCCTGGCTCGTAGAACTTCCGGCCATTCTCCAAAACATCTCCCACGACCTCTTCCCCGGCGGAGAGCGGCAGGAACTCGTTGACCACGATCCACTCGTAGTGCCACCTCACGAGCCGCCGCGCCTCCTCGAAGACGTTGTCGTCAGCAATCCCCCGCTCACGCAACCAGTACACGACCCGGTTGTGAAACTTCAGAAAGGCGAGGTGCAGCTGGCTTATGAGGAGATGCACGTCGTTGCGCGGATCCCCGAGGAGGGCCACTCCCTGGTGGTTGCGGGGCAGGTCGTCCGACTCCCCGGCCGCGTTCATGCCGAGCAAGAGCTTGTCCGCATCGTTCGCATCGTAGAGGAAGGGGGTGCCGACGGGCCCATCACCATAGAGACATTCGAGGTCCAGGCGTGGCGACCGGAAATTCTGGAGCTCTCCGGCGACCGCGTGGTGGGCCAGGAGCGACCGGTCGGCGGTGATGTCGTGGGCCACGAACTGTCCGAAGATAGCGAAACCCGCCGGGATGCGCGGATTCTCGAGCGCCGCGTCGAACACGGGCAACGTCGAGTCCATCCGCGAGGCGGCTCGGCCCAGCCCGACGATGGCCTCTTCCTCCTCACACGGCGGGAGCCTGGGAAACATGCGCCCGTACTTGCCGCTCGATGGTTGGTAATCTTTGAGTTCCGGGTGTACGACACAGCTGTGGGCGCCGAGCTTCGCGCTTTCGGACATCACGGACCACCTCCCCTTACTCGCAATACCCGATCACTCTATACTCGTAAAAAGAGCCGCGCATCACCCGAACGGCTAGGTTCTCGACGAATTGGTCCGCTGGGCTGATGCGTCCAACGGGCCGGCCGAATCTCGCCGCTACGCCTCGTAGCCGAGAACAGCGATCGGGGTGACGTTCCCGAAGAGGACAGTGTCCCCGTCCACCAGAGGGCGAAGCCTATCCTTGTACTGCACGAACGCCGGACCCGACTCGTGGGCGTCTACCGCCTCCTGGCTCTCCCAGGTCTCGTAGAGCCAGAACTCATCGGGGTTGTCCGTCGAGCGGTGGACGGCGAAAGCGAGGTTACCGGGCTCCCCCTCCTTTCCTCCTGTCGGGTGTAATGTAGCGTTGACCACAAAATTACCGATCTCGCCGCGCCCGTCGGAGAAGCTCCGAGGTCGTTGCCACGTCGGCGATGATAGCGTCACCGGCGAATCTCAGGCTTTCTAGCGAGCGCTCGGCGGCCGCCTCGTCCCCCGCCCCGCACGCGTCGGCCACCACCACGGGGACGTAACCGAGGTCCGCCCCGTGCCGAACGGTCGGCTCGATGCCGATCTCCGTGGCGATGCCGCAGATCGCGAAAGAGTCGATGCTCAGGTCGCGCAGGGCCATGTTCAAGAAGGTGCCCGAGAAGGCGCTCATGGCGATCTTGTCGGAGACGGCCTCGCTCGGTAGCGGCGCAAGCTCGGGCACGATCTGGAACTGCGGCGAGTCACGCGGGAACCACGGCTCGACGTCCTCGGCCCTATCGACGCGCTGCCAGGCCATAGCCTGCCTGAGTTGGGAAACGCCCATGAGCTCCTTGGGCAGCGACATGTGGCGACTGAAGAACACGCGGAAGCCTCCCTCGCGCGCAGCCGCGAGCAGCTCCGCGACCCGCGCAGTGATCTCGGCCCCGTCGGGCAGCTGGCTGACTATGCCGGCCTGCATATCGTAGACCACAAGCGCCATGCGCCTCGGGTCGCAAACCTCCTCGAGAGTGCGCGGCACATCCGATCTAAATTCGCGTTCCAAGGCGTTCTCCTTTGTTTATCCGCACGCCACACCCCACAGTAAATCAGGTGCAACCCTGAGATGGCGTGCTGAAAAGCCCGACGGTGCTCTACGCGGCGCAGCCACCCTGCCAAAATCTCCGGTATGCGAATCTCACCCCTTGGTTCTATCGAGCGGCGGAGACACATCGACGGACGCGTCGAAGAGGCTTTCGATCGGGAGGGGTGCGGTGACCGGGATGCACTCCCACTCGATGTAGCCGGCCTTGGTCATCGGGAAGTCGTCGAGGTAACGCTTTGCTTCAGCGACGTCCGCGCACTCGAACACGATCACGACGCCGGGGACGTCGAGGCGCGCGTAATTCTCGCGCACGATACCAGCCTTCCACAACCTCCAGGCATTGGCAACCTCTTCTGGGAGAAGCGGCGTGATCGTTTCCATCGTAACGCCCGGCTTGAAGCGGTCGAAGGCAATGATCTTCAAGGTTCTTTCTCCTTGTATCTTGGTTCCTGGCATCGTCCAAGCGACCGGGGTTGTGGGAAGTGCTCAAGTCCCGAGCGCCTCGACAACCAGCCTGGCAACCTCCCGGCCGGAGAATTGCTGCTGGCCCGTGATCAGACGCCCGTCCCGGACGGCGTACGCCTTCCACAATCCACCCTCGACGTAGTTGGCCCCGCGCTCTTTGGCGGCCTCCTCGATGTGCCACGGCATCACCTTCTGCCCGGCAGCGGCATCAGCGGCCTCTTCCTCGATGTCGGCAAATCCCGTCATGGTCTTGCCCTCGATCAGGTAGGAGCCATCCGACAGCCTGACGTCCATGAGAGCCGCCGTCGTGACAAAGGGCAGCCGTGGGCTTCTCGGCTTCGTAGAAGCGCGAGATCGCCGTCTTGAGGTCCTCGTTATCCCGGAAGGTGAACATGGGCGACTGTCCGCCACACACAACGATGGCGTCGAACTCGTCGAGGTTTAGCTCGGAGAGCTTCTCCGTATCCTCGAGCATGGCGACCAGCCCGGGCGTGCTGAGGAAACCCATGCTCAGCACATCGTCGGCCGAGTAGCCGCTGGGATCCCGCGGGTCGCTCATCGCGTCCACCTCGACCCTCCCACCGTCCGGGCTGGCGAACATGACCTCGTAGCCGACCTCCCTGAACTCGTACCACGGATGCGTCAACTCCGAAGCCCAGAACCCCACCGGCCAACCGGTCGTCGTCGACACCGACGGGTTGGCGACCACCATCAACACCTTCTTCGGCGTCGACCCCGTAACGTTTACGTTCGCGCTCACGGCCCCACTACTCCTTCCCTCGGTTCGCCACTTTAATACTATACACTCTTGTCAAGTAAATAGTTTTCGGGGATGCGGGGTACACTGGTTTCTCGTTTGCCATGCCGGAGGGAGCTACTCGTGCAGGGATGACGCGGAGAAAGAAGGAGCGAGGACGGCCCCGGTCGCCGGAGGTGGATCTGGGCATCCTGCGTGCCGCCATGAGGGTCATGGCGCGGAAGGGTTACGCGGGGATGACCATAGACGAGGTTGCTGCCGAGGCGAGGGTGAGCAGGCCGACCATCTATCTCCGTTATCCGGGCAAGGCCGAGCTCGCGACCGCTGCGCTAGCAGCTTACCGGGCTCGCGGTCGGCCCGACGAGACCGGCGATACGCGGGCGGACTTGATCTCCCGCCTGCGCCACTTCCGCAAGGGTATCGAGCGACCGTTCGGGATGGCGATGCTCGGCAGCGTCCTGACCGAGGAGCACAGCACCCCCGAACTGCTCGCGCTCTGGCGAGAACGGCTCGTCAAGCCGCGGCGGGCGGAGCTGCGAGAGGTCTTGGAGCACGCGCGCGCGCGCGGCGAGCTAAGAGAAGGCGGCGACGTCGAGGCAGCGGTCAACATGCTCGTCGGGTCCTACTACGCTCAGTACCTTGCCGGGAACCCTTTCCCCGACGACTGGCCGGAAGCGGTGGTCGACACGATCCTGGCCGGCCTCGGGCAGCCGGGACCTTGATGTTGTCAGGGTGGAGGTTTTCGGGTGAGGCGGGCCGGTCCTTCGGCGATCACCACGACGATAGCCGCCACCCAGAGCAATCCTACGCCGATGAGGCAAGTCCTGAGGGGCATCGAGTCCGTCGGTTGTACGGGCACCAGGGTTAGGGTGAAATTGACCGCGGCGTGGAACAGCAGGACGATCAACAGGCTTCCCCCCGTGCCGTTGTAGGCCCAGGTGAACAGTATCGCCAGAGCGACGATCGCGAGCGCGAACAGGGGAAAAGGGAGGCCGGGCCAGCTCGTCTCCCCGGTCCAGGCGAGCGGCAGGTGCCACAGAGCCCACGACAAGCCGAGGATCAAGCTGGCCGACAGGGCGCTCCTCTCGGCCTGGAGCCTCGGCAGGGCGTACCACCGCCAGCCGATCTCCTCCGTCATCGGGCCGACGAAGAGCAAGACGAGCAAGAAATAGACCGGTAGTAGGTACCACGGAACGGGACTGTACAATTGAGGGGCCTCACCACCGAGCAAGACGTGCAGGGCGACGGCGGAGAGACACAACACAGAGATCGCCAGCGTCAACGAATAGAACACGAGAAAAGGACGTCTCTTGTAGAGCAACGCCAGTCGAGCTACCCGGCTGCCCGTCTCTGTTCCCACTGCCATAAGCAGCGAGAGTTTACACGGATTTAACTTGTGCTTTACGTTCGATTAACGCAAGGATACGGAGCGATCCCGCCCCCGTAGCAGTATAGAGATGCTTGCATCGCCCCCGTGGCAACCACGTTATCCCTTAGCCAGAGGGGCATTTTGTTGTTCTTTGTTCCTGTTCTCACCTGCGCAGGTTGGTTCACGCACGAAAATCGCGAGGACATCGGGCAGCCTCCAAGAGGCTGCCCGAAACGACTCTACTTGCTACGCTCGCGGACCCACGTTCGATTTCTTCAGCCCACTCGCACAGATGTCCTCTGCGATTTTGATACCGAGCGGAACTCCGCCGACGTTCTTCGTGAAGTCGAGCTCTCCGCTGCTGACCGTGAAGGCATCGAACAACCAGTGCACGCCCAAAAAGACCCGGCTGCGGCCGTTCTCCACGATCATCTGCCACAGGCCATCCGGAAAGTTGCGGACGTGTCTTGGCCGCACTGTTCCCTTGTTGTCTTTGCTGACGCCGTCGTGTTCCTCGGACACGAACGCGAGGTCCTGGAACAGGGTGTCCGGGTTCCTATTCCCCATAGCCACGCCATAGAAGAGCCGCGTGATGTGAAACGCCGCGGCCCCGAAGGTGGCATGCCCGGACGGGTAGGCAGGAAAGTTCGGCGTAAAGTTCTTGTCCGTCGAGTTCGTCTTGGGCGCGCCCAGCGGCAACCAATCCGGCTGACAATCGTTGCTGATGTCGTTGTTGCTCGCCCCCGCCGGTCCCATAGACGTGTCGTGCTCGCGGATACCCAGGACCGGTCGCCAGAAGTCGTGGATGTACTTCTGATCCCACGCCAGGATACCGGCATCGGCCATCGCTACGTTTACCAGCGCGAACAACCGGGCGTTCTGTTCCGGGGTATTGGGTTGACCGGTGCCGGGATTGGGTCTGTGGACGGCGACTTCACGCACGATCTGATTGTATAGACGCGGTGGCGTACCAAGATTCCGGGCTCCGTCGTAGGCCCAGTAAACGCCGATCAACGTCTGCTCCACCGTCCGGCGCGGCGAGTTTTGAGGCAGAGTTCCCATTAGCTCCGGCTTGATGCCTTTGCCCCGCACCTCTCGGAGCGCACTCGTGTATCCAGGAGAGCCGGGCTGCGGCGGGGGATTCAGCTCGTGCCGATCCGTGACGGCGAACAGCTTGGACCTGGCCCCGTAGAACGGGGCGTGAAAGCCCTGGTCGGGGTTGTCGGGGTCGGGCCGATGCGCGCCACGCGCCACCGACGCCGCGTATCCATCGTCACCTATACCCGGGTCATTCTTTCGGATATCCAGTATCTTCTGAGCGACCAGCAGGCCAAACTGATGGCCTTTACCCAGCCCAGGACCCTGCTGTAATCCCGCTTGTGCGTGTTTGAGGTCGAAGAACGGCTTTTGACTGGGGAACAGGCTGGATAGCGTGGCATGTGCCGCCGCGGCTACCGCCGCGTCGACCGACGCTCCCGGTGCAGGGTCGGGCAAGTCGGTCTCCTCCAGATAGAAGTCGAGGTTGCCGGACACCCTGGCGAAAGCCTCGTACATGGCCAGATGCACTATCGCTAGAGCGCGTGAGCTCAACGGAGGGCCAGTCTGCTCGTTTTTCCCGTTGGTGTGACTTACTCGATTGGCTTCGAGCGAGACTTCGTTCCAGTACAGTATCGGGTCCATCTGTACGAGGCCATTAGCTTGGAGCGAAACTTCGTTCTTCAACAGAACCGGTTCCATCTCTCCCCTTTCTCTTTCGTCAATCGTCTTCCTACTCCCTTCGGCTATTACGGCAACCGCGTCAAAGGTACAGCCGCCAGAGCCATAACTTGAGCACTCCTTGTTGTCTCCTTTCCTCCCGCTGCGATCCTCGCAGGATCGCTTCGATCGCAAGTACGATCTTTAATAACAAGGGGTGATGAATTCTGGATGAATCAGAGTAGCCAACCCACGGGAAACGTCCGAAGAGCCTTGCACCGCGGTAGGGACAAAGTCTTGCGAGACCTTCGTCTCCCGAATTTCGTGCTGTTACACTTTTCTTCGGACGGTGAGAGAGGAGTGTGAAGCGGTACGATGGACGAGGAATCCGAGGATCTGGGACGTCGCAACCACGAGCTCTCGGTGCTCAACGCGATCGCCCGGGAGCTAAACCGCTCGGTTGACCTAGGCGAGGCTTTGGGCTTCACCCTTTCGCGGGTCGCCGAGCTTCTGGGTCTGAGGACCGGTTGGATCTGGCTGGTCAACGAAAACTCTTCGCAGTTCTACCTTGCCGCCTCCCAGAACCTGCCGCCCGCCCTGGCGGACGAGCCCCACCGCATGGACGGCTCCGGCTACTGCTACTGCCTCGACACCTACAAGAAGGGCGACCTTGCGGGCGCGGCGAACGTCAACGTGCTCACCTGCAGTCGTCTGCGGGGTCTCGTGGACGGCACCGGCGGCCTCCGCTACCACGCCAGCATCCCGCTCTACGCGGGCGACGAGAAGCTTGGCGTGATGAACGTCGCGAGCCCGGACTGGCGTAGCCTCTCGCCCGAGGACTTGCAACTGCTCTACACCGTCGGCGACCTCCTGAGCATCGCCGTCGAGCGGGCCCGGCTCTACGCCCGGAGCACCCAGCTCGGCGCGGTCGAAGAGCGAAACCGGCTGGCGCGCGAGATCCACGACACCCTGGCCCAGGGCCTGACCGCCACCACGCTCCAGCTAGAATCCGCCGACGCCCTGCTCGACGCCGGCTCGACACCAGAACGGGCCCGGGAACCACTGCGCCGCGCCCTCTCTCTCACCCAGTCCAACCTCGAAGAGGCCCGGCGCTCTGTCCTCGACCTCCGCGCCGCCCCGCTCGAAGGACGCTCGCTCTCCGAGGCGCTCGAGATTCTCGTTGGTAGATGGGAGACGGAGACGGGCATCGGCGCGCACTACGCGGCTGTGAACGGCGCCCGTCCACTCCCGCCGCGCGTCGAGGTGGCCCTGTACCGCATCTGCCAGGAAGCCCTCGCCAACGTCGCCCGGCACACCGGGGCCGGACAAGTGGACGTACGGCTCGTCGCCACCCCCGAGCAGGTCCGGCTCGTCGTCGAGGACGACGGACGGGGCTTTGACGCCTCCGGCGTGCCCGGGGAGCGCCACGGGCTCGTCGGGATGAACGAGCGGGCGGATATGCTCGGCGGCAGCCTCGAAGTACGGAGCAGCCCCGGAGCGGGCACCCGGGTCGAGGTAACGGTGCCACTGGAGAAGCTATAGAGGTGGAGGGAGAGGCGAAGATACGGATCCTCGTCGCCGACGACCACCCGATGCTGCGCGAGGGCCTCGTAACGGTATTAAGTACCCAGCCGGACTTCGACGTGGTAGGCGAGGCGGCGGACGGTTCGGAGGTCGTGCGGCTAGCGGAGACGCTCGTGCCGGACGTGATCCTGCTGGACCTCGAGATGCCGGGGATGGACGGCGTGGCTGCCCTGGAGAGGCTGCGGGAGAGCAGCTCCGAAGCGCGAACCGTCGTCTTCACCGCCTACGACACCGACGAGCGCATCCTGGGCTCTCTACGCGCCGGGGCGCGAGGCTACCTGCTCAAGGGAGCATCGCGTACAGAGCTCTTCGACGCCGTCCGCACAGTCCACTCCGGCGGCTCGCTCCTACAACCCCTGGTGACCGGCAGGTTGCTGGATCACATGAACGCGCCGGAACTGGATCCCCTGACCCCCAGGGAACTCGAAGTGCTCGCGCTACTCGCCCGAGGTCTGCCGAACAAAGAGATAGCCGATAGCCTGTAC
>JAIVIG010000062.1:0-2156 GCA_020200675.1 Actinomycetota bacterium | reverse complement strand
ACATCGGCGAGCGAACCGTCAAGTTCCACGTCAGCTCCATCCTCGCCAAGCTCGACGCCGGCAACCGCACCGAGGCCGCCAGGATAGCCGTCCGGCGTGGGCTGGTCGATCCTCAATAACGCGCACCTCGCTCGATCGGCTCCCTCTGTCCTGAACGTGGTTGCCATCTCGGAGTTGCCTCCCCCTTCGGCATCGGAAACGGCACGTAGCCGAGGGCCGCGACCCAGAACTCGGCGAGCGCGGTGGGGAGGTGCGGTCGATCCTCAGCTACCAGGTGGTGGTCATGAGCCCTCCTCGTTCGGCAAGGCCGAGCGGACGAGCAGCCCCCGACAGACGAACGCCCGTCTGTCGGCTTCCAGGGTCACCAGCCACGACGCCGGTGGGGGTGGAGGTGGTCATAGCGTCTTCTCGGCGACGAGCGCGGCGAGCACCTCGTCGGCGCTGGGCATGGTTTCGATCTCGGCCTGCACGGCGCGAGCTGCCCCGGTGAGGCTCGGGTCGCCGAGCAGCCGGCGGGCAACCGAGCCGACCGCCTCGGGCGTGACCTGCGAGGGCGGCAGCACGAGAGCGACGCCGACGCGCTCGGCAGTCGCGGCGTTGCGGAACTGGTCGGCGCCCTGGGGCAGGATCAGGTGGGGCAGCCCGTGGCAGAGGGCGGCGACGATCGTGCCGGCGCCGCCCTGCGTCACCAGCGCCGCGCAGCGTGGCAGCAGGAGGGCGTGCGGCGCGAAGTCGGCGACGAGTACGTGCGGCGGCTGCGGTCCGAGCCGCCGCGGGTCGGTGCCCGGCCCCACGGTGACCAGCACGTTGACCGGCAGGTGGCGCAGCCCGGCCAGCGCGGTCTCGAACACATGCGTCGCACCGTGGAAGAGCGTCCCGAGGGTGAGGTGGACCGTGTGCTCGTACGGTAGTGTGGCGAGCGCGTCGTCCCAGGGCAGCCGCTCGCCGGGCTGCACCTCGCCGGAGCTGGGCCGCAGCGGTCGGCGGCGTCGAAAGTCGGCGACGGCATCGGGTTGCAAGGAAGGCGGGCAGTTGTCCAGGTAGGTGGTCTCGAGGATACCGTCGGCCAGTTCGGGCACGTCCCACTCCCGGCACAGCTCGCCGAAGCGTGACCCGAACCATGCCCACGCCTCCGCCGGGATGGGCCCCAGGCCGTGAACGACGTGCCGGGCGCCGGTGCGCGCTGCGGCGATCGCTCCGGCCAGCTCCGTGACCGGATGCACGACCAGGTCCGGCTTCCACTCCTGGGCGCGGGGGACGAGCTCGACGGCGCGCCGCAGCGCCGCCGCCCCGAACATCCCGGAGATCATCGTCGGGATGCGCTGGTCGGGTGGGATCGCGCCCAGGTCCGGGACGAGCGCCCGGAACGCCGCGCCGGCCTCGGCGCGGCTCGGCCCGACGTCCCAGGTGGGCAGGCCGCGCCGCCGCGCCTCCGCGACCCCTTCGGCACCGGAGGCGACAACGACCTCGTGCCCGGCGCGCTGGGCCGCCCGCGCCAGCGGCAGCATCGGCAGAAGGTGACCGTGGGCAGGCCACGTGGTGATCAGGACGCGCATAGTATCCCTCCCAGGCCTGACGGAATGGTGAGTAGAGGGCTGAGGCGCTCAGCCTGTCCAGGTGCCCGCCCAGCCAGCAAGCTACCGTCCGGCTGGGCGGTGGCTATCGTGCCAGACGAGGGTCCGGTTGGGTAGATCTCGACGAAACGCCCGGTATCGTCGACGCGGCGGGCCTCGTCGTAGCCTTCCTCGCCTGGTCGGAGCAGCGCACCCCGGAAGCGGGCGCGCAACGCCTCGACCGCCTTCGCGTCGATCGTTGTGCCTTGCAAGGGTCCCAGCAAGAGGCGCTCGGTCTCCAGCGTGGGCGGGTTGCTCGTAAACGTTTCGGGTTTCATCTTTACCTCCCGTTATTCGATCGGGGTTCTCTGTTTGTCGGTCAGCCCGAGGGCCAGGATGATGTCGTGCCCTATAGACTCTCCCACTACTTCACCGTACTCCACCCGCGAATCCTCCGAGACGCCGTCGAGGTCATAATGCTTCAACTCGTTCCGGCTACGATGAGTCATCCTGCGAGATCCTCCTTCCGAGCGTCCCGGCGGAGAAGAGCACGAGGGCGCAGCCGACGGGGAAGAGCATCTCGTTGAGACCGCGGGAGAGTAG
>JAIVIG010000336.1 GCA_020200675.1 Actinomycetota bacterium | reverse complement strand
TCCGTTCGGGGGAAGAGGTCGGGGAGATCAAGGAGCGCATAAGAGAGTTCGGCGGGAACAACATCTCGGTGATCTCCAAGATAGAGAAGCACGAGGCCATAGAGGACATCGAGAGCATCCTCAAAGCCTCCGACGGCATCATGGTGGCGCGCGGCGACCTCGCCGTCGAGCTCTCGGCCGAGAGGGTGCCCATAGAGCAGAAGCGCATCGTGGCCCGCTGCCGTCGTCTGGGCAAGCCGGTCATCGTCGCCACGCAGATGCTCGACTCCATGATCCGGAACCCCAGGCCCACCCGCGCCGAGGCCTCGGACGTGGCCAACGCCATCTTCGACAGGACCGACGCGGTGATGCTCTCGGGCGAGACTGCGGTCGGGCATTACCCGTTGCAGAGCGTGAAGGAGATGGACCGGATCTGCCGGGCCGCCGAAGACGCCATAAACTACGGCCAGGACATAACCGCGTCCACTGAGTGGGGTCGGGGGGACCGCTACGACGCCCTAACGCACGCCGCTTGCGAGCTCGCCGAGGACCTCGACCTCGAGGCCATAATCACCTCGACCCAGAGCGGGCTCGCGTGCATAAGAGTCGCCAGGTTTAGGCCGTCGAACAGGATCCTGGCCGTAAGCCCCGAGGAGTCGACGGTCAGGATGCTCGCCATGGTCTGGGGGGTCACCGCCGTATGCGGCGAGCAGCGTGGCAACATCGAGGAGCGCTACGACGAGGCGACAGAGGCCGCTCAAGAGGCCGGGCTCATCGAAAAAGGAGACCGGGTCATCCTCACCGGCGGCTCGGTAGGCGCCACGCCGGGCTCCACGAACATGCTGAAGCTGCACACGGTAAGCGAAGAAGAGTAATCTTTCCCATGAGTAGCCTGTCCCTGCCGTTTGGGGAGGCCCTCGAAAACGGTACCGGAAGATTAAGGAGGAGTTTGTGAGAAGCACGATCAGGAACGAGGGAGATTCCCCGAACGGGAAGGCAAGCTCGCAGGATTTCGGCGCCGACCTGGCCCTGGCGGCCGAACTGCGCGAGGACGGGATCCGCGGCGAGGTGCGCTTCGACCGCGGCAGCCGGGCGCTCTACGCGACGGACTACTCGATCTACCGGCAGGTCCCGATCGGGGTCGTCGTCCCGAAGGATGCCGAAGACATCGTGAAAACCGTCGCCGCCTGTCGTAAGCATGAGGCACCGATCCTCTCTCGCGGCTGCGGCACCAGCCCCAACGGCCAGTGCTGCAACGTCGCCGTCGTCATGGACCACTCGAAATACATGCGCGAGATCATCGAATTAGATCCCGAGAAAAAGATCGCGCGTGTCGAGCCGGGTGTCATATGCGACCAGCTGCGCGACGCCGCCGAAGAGTACGATCTAACCTTCGGTCCCGACCCCGCAACCCACGCTTTCTGCACTTTAGGCGGCATGATCGGCAACAACTCCTGCGGCAACCACTCGGTGATGGCAGGCCAGACCGTGGCCAATATCGAGGAGATGGACGTACTGCTCTACGACGGAACGAGGCTGACGGTCGGTCCGACGAGCGACGAGGAACTCGAACAGATTATTCAAGAGGGTGGCCGGCGCGGCGAGATCTACCGGAAGCTCCGCGACCTGCGCGACAAGTATGCCGACCTGATACGGGAGCGTTTTCCTCAGATTCCCCGTCGCTGCTCGGGCTACAACTTAGACATGCTCTTGCCGGAGAACGGCTTCAACGTCGCGCGCGCCTTGGTCGGCACCGAGAGCACCTGCGTCACCGTCCTGGAGGCGACCACGCGGCTCGTCGACAGCCCCCAGTTCCGCCGGACGTTGGTGTTCGGCTACGAGGACCGCTTCGACGCCGGCGACCACGTCAAAGAGATCATGAAACACAACCCCATCGCCCTGGAGGGCTTCGACTACACGCTGACCGACAACATGGAGACGAAGTTCGCCCTCACCACCAACCGGGAGGCACTCCCCGAAGGCCGCGCCTGGCTCCTCGTCGAGTTCGGCGGCGACTCCGATGAGGACGTCACGGAGCAGGCCCGCTCGGCGAGGGAGGCCCTGGAGTCGGACGGGAAGCCCGTGAGCGTCAAGCTCTGCGACCCCGGTGAGGAGCAATCGGTCTGGGCGGTGCGCAATGCCGGGGTGGACTTCAGCAACGTGCCCGGCGCGATGGAGACCGAGGGGACCTGGGAGGACTCCGCCGTCCCCCCGGAGGTGCTCGGCGACTACCTGCGCGACCTGGAGGCGCTGCTCGACAGGTACGGCTACTTCTGCGTCTACTACGGGCACTTCGGCCAGGGCTGCGTCCACACCCGCATCACCTTCGACCTCAAGACCGCCGAGGGCCTGAAGAACTTCCGCTCGTTCCTCTTCGAGGCGGCGGAGCTGGTCGTCAGCTACGGTGGCTCCATCGCCGGCGAGTACGGCGAGGGCCAGCGGGCGGAGCTCTTGCCCGTAATGTACGGCGAAGAGCTCGTGGAGGCCTTCCGAGAGTTCAAGGAGATATGGGACCCCGAC
The DNA here is from genome assembly GCA_020200675.1 of Actinomycetota bacterium. Classification (GTDB taxonomy): domain Bacteria; phylum Actinomycetota; class Rubrobacteria; order Rubrobacterales; family Rubrobacteraceae; genus Rubrobacter_F. The sequence continues at coordinate 4,474 of JAIVIG010000336.1, read as the reverse complement.
CGGATGATGAACCCGGGCAAGGTCGTGGACCCGTACCCGCTGGACACGAACCTGCGCACCGGCGTCGACTACAACCCCCCGCAGCTCGAGACACACTTCAAGTTCCCCGAGGACCGGCACAGCTTCGCCGTAGCGACCGAGCGGTGTTTCGGAATCGGCCGTTGCCGCAAAGGGAGCGGCACGATGTGCCCGAGTTACATGGTCACCCTTGAGGAGAAGCACACCACGCGCGGGCGGGCAAACCTGCTCTTCGAGATGCTCCAGGGCGAGGCAATAACCGACGGCTGGCGCGACGAGCACGTCAAGGAGTCCCTGGACCTGTGCCTCGCGTGCAAGGGCTGCAAGGGTGAGTGCCCTGTGCAGACCGACATCGCTACCTACAAGGCCGAGTTCCTCTCCCACTACTACGAGGGCCGGCTGCGACCGGTCAACGCCTACGCTCTCGGCCTGATCCACTGGTGGGCTAGGCTCGCCTCGCGCTCTCCGGGCCTTGCCAACTTCTTCACCCAGACGCCCATTTTGCGCGACGCGATGAAGGCGGCGGCCGACATAGCGCCCGAGCGTTCGATACCGGCCTTCGCCCCGAAGACGTTCAAGCAGTGGTTCCGCGAGCGGGGCCCACGCAACCTGTACAAGCCGCCCGTGATCCTGTGGGCCGACACCTTCAACAACTACTTCCATCCGGAGACCGCCCGGGCCGCCGTCGAGGTCCTCGAAGACGCGGGCTTCAGGGTCAAGGTGCCGGAACAGCCCTTGTGCTGCGGCCGCCCGCTCTACGACTTCGGCATGCTGGACCTCGCCAAGCGCCAGCTCCGGCAAATACTCGACGCTCTGGCGCCCCAGATCCGCGAAGGCGTACCGATAGTGGGCCTCGAACCGAGCTGCGTGGCTGTCTTCCGTGACGAGATGACGAACCTCCTCCCCAACGAGGAGAACTCGAGGCGCCTGCGCGGCCAGGTCTTCGCCCTAAGCGAATTCCTCGAAAGAGAGGGCTACCAGCCCCCCAAGCTCGAACGCAAAGCCGTCGTGCACGGCCACTGCCACCACAAAGCCATCATGGGGATGGGCGACGAGGAGAAGGTGCTAGAAAAGCTCGGCCTCGACTACGAGCTGCTCGACTCCGGCTGCTGCGGGATGGCGGGATCCTGGGGCTACGAGAAAGGAGAGCACTACAACGTCTCCATGAAGGCCGGAGAAAGGGTCCTGCTCCCGGCCGTGCGTGATGCCGGTAAAGACGCCCTGATCGTCTCCGACGGCTTCAGTTGCCGGGGGCAGATACAAGAGGCTACCGACCGCCGCGCGTTGCATCTGGCTCAGGTAATACAGATGGCCCTGCGCAAAGGCGGCGGACCGTCGAGAAACTACCCCGAATCGGAATATTTCGAGGAGAAGCCCGGGTGGCCCAACTCGCGAAGCGCGGCGCTGCTGGGAGGCGCACTGGCCGCCGGCGCCCTAACCTGGAGGCTGATGAGAAAAGTAACCCGGTAGAGCAGCGTACGGCAAGGGTACGGCGGGTCGTCAAAGTCCGCGAAGAGAGCGACAGTCTGACGGCCCACCGACGCTGCGGGTGGGCTGGTCACGGGCGTGACGGCGGCGAGCGTCGGGCGCTACGTGCTCCCCGGAGAGACGGTGTACCCGGAGGGGATCGCCTACGTCCCGAGGACCGGAGACTTCTTCGTGAGCAGCACCACCGACGGCACGATCTTCAGGGGCAACGCCGGGCTCGACGAGGGCGATGCGGAGGTCTTTCTGGAGCCCGGGAGCGACAGGCGCGAGACCGCCGTCGGCCTGAAGGTCGACGAAGAGGGACGGCTCTTCATCGCCAGCGGGGACACGGGACGCATCTTAGTCTACGACGTCGAGACGAGGGAGTTGATCCGGGCGCTCGACACGCCGAGCAGCGAGATGACCTTCATCAACGACGTGACGGTGGCCCTGGACGGTAGCGCCTACTTCACCGACTCGATGCGGCCGACCCTGTTCAGGGCGCCGACCGCGCCCGACGGAGGAGTGGGCGAGGCCGAGCCCTGGCTGGAACTCGAGGGAACACCCATAGAGTACGAGGAGGGCTTCAACCTCAACGGCATCGCCGCGACCGGGGAAGGACGTTGCCTCCTCACGGTGCAGTCCAATACGGGCAACCTGTACCGCATCGACATCGAGAGCAGGGAGGTCAAGCAGATAGACCTCGGAGGCGAGGCGCTCACGGGCGGCGACGGCATCCTGCTCGACGGCCAGACCCTGTACGTGGTGCGCGGCGGGGAAAGTGTGATCGTGCCAATCAAGCTCGCGGAGGACTTCGCGAGCGGCGAGGTCGGCGAAGGCTTCTCGGACCCGTCCTTCGCCCGCCCGACGACCATAGCCAAGTTCGGCGACCGGCTCCTGGTCGTCAACTCCCAGTTCGACCGGCGCGAGTCGGGCGAGGGCCCGGAGCTGCCGTTTACCGTCTCCGCCATCGAGGTACCGTAGTGAAGGATACGTCCTGCGATCCGCCCGTTGCCACTTCGCGTATATAGAGTAGACGGCGTACCCGAAGATTACAGTCGAAGGAGGAGGATGCAATGAGAACGCTCAGTCTCTCGCCGCTGTCCCGGCTAGCGAGCCTGGCCCCGCTCGCCGTGCGGGTGATAGCCGGCATAATTATGCTCGCGCACGGGTGGCAGAAGCTTACGGAGATGGGGCCGGGAAACTTCGGCGGGCAGATGCTCGCGGGACTGGGCGTCCCTCTGCCGGTGTTTACGGGGTACGTGGTGACTTTAGTGGAGCTGATCGGCGGCATCCTGCTCATCGTCGGGTTCCTATCGCGGCTCGCCGCTCTCCTGCTCACGATCGACCTGGTCATCGCGATTTTGCTCGTCAAGGTCAACGTCGGATTTCTCTCCGGGAGCAGCGGTACGGGCGCGGAGCTCGACCTTGCCCTGATCGCGGGGTTCCTCGTGATCCTCTTCGCGGGTCCGGGGAGGCTCTCGGTCGACCACGCTCTGGGCCTCGAGCCGGACATCGTGGCGGATGACCCATCATCCAGCAGAAGACGGGCGAGGACCACCTAGAACCGGAGAGTCAGGAGGAGATAGCCGCCGCTTTTTCGGCGGCTACCTCTCCCCGTACTGCCTGCTGCCGAAGAGCGTCTCGCGGGTCTTCTGATCCATCCCTTCGAGCGGCCGGCGTAGCTCTTCGCCGACCTCCAGCGCTTTTCGAACCGCGGGGCGAGCTCTCACGTCTTCGTACCAGCGCTTCAGGTTCGGGAAGTCCTCCATCTTCTGTCCCTGCGCCTCGTGCGAGATCGTCCAGGGGTAGATCGCCATGTCGGCGATGGAGTATTCACCGGCGAAGTACTCGGCCTCGGAGAGGCGTTTGTCCATGACCCTGTAGAGACGGGTGGCCTCGTTCGTGTAGCGGTCTATGGCGTAGGGGATCTCTTCGGGCGCGTACCGGCGGAAGTGGTGGGCCTGTCCGAACATCGGCCCCACCGAACCCATCTGGAACATGAGCCACTGCAACGTTACCAAGAACTCGGGCTCGAACTGGTCGCCGGCGGTGATGTCGATGGGTATCACGTTGTACGGTAGCCTCGCCTCCTCCAGAAATATGGTCACCTTCCAGCCGTTCGGGGTCGGCCAGTAGTAGAGTTCTATCGGTTGCGCCATCGGCCGCAGCTCCTTGTGTTCGGCTTCCCTCGAACCGGATTCTACAGCGTCGTCGCGAACGGTCCTCGCCGGGAGTATGGTTGTCTTGTAGGAGAAAGGCCCGCCGGGGAAGCGGGAGAAAGGAGGACGTCTCGTGTCCGAAGAGAACAAGCTGGTCAGAGAAGATCAACCACTGGCGAGGTCGGCGAACGAGCAGGAGCTAGCAAGAAAGCCGGCAGGCGAAGAACAAGAGCCCGCCAAGCCAGAGCAGCAGGAGACCCCCCAGGAGCAGGGGACGCAGGAGGAAGCTCGCCAGCCGGAGGAAGAGCAACCGGAAGCCGGCCCGGCGGAGGGAGAGCAAGGAGAGAAGGGGCTGGTAGACGAGCAAACGGCAGCCGAGGTCCGGGAGAAAGGCGTGGTAGACGCCATAAAGGACAGGCTCACGGACCGGTAGACTCTTACGGACTAACGCAGCAGATGGAAAGGAGGGCCAGGCCACTGAAAGACCCGGCTCTCTCAAGTAACGGGTAACGTCACTCAGACGAGCGTGCTCGGCCCGCTGACGAAAAACGGCGCCTACTCGAAAGCATCGAAAACGTTCGCGTTGAGCTTTATCCTTCTTGCCCGGTACGCTACTCATGGCCATCCTACTAGCCAACACAACCGCTGGGCCGTCAAGCAGCTTTTCGTATCGTGAAACAGATGGGTTGCGCGCCGCAAGTATCCACTGTTAAAGTATTAGCTAATCATCGGGTGAGGGGTACGTGTAGCCAGGGAGCTTTACGGGGAGGTTCTGCTGATGCCGACGTTCGAACAAGTTTACACACCGGTCGCGGACAGTCTGGTGC